>DAITOW010000004.1:0-8731 GCA_036833965.1 Oleiphilaceae bacterium | reverse complement strand
CAAATTCGGGTAAACCGCTAACACGGGTATGGTAACGGCCAAAATGCCCAGGGCTCGGTTCACCAGGTTGGACATAACCCACCGCCGATGCAGGGAACATAGCGCCACCTGGCTTATCCAGATTACCTGTCAGCAAATTGATTAAATGAATAGCCCATTGGCAAATTGTCCCATGCTGCTGCACAGAAACCCCCATACGTCCGTAAAGCACAGCACTTGGCGCAGCCATGAACTCTTCGATGATGCGCTTTAACTCTGCGGCGGGTATGCCTGAACGTTTCTCGGCAAGAGCAAAACTAAAAGGAGAAACCAGTTCTCTAACCCGCGACACGCCAGAAACCGATATCGAACCCACAATGTCCTTGCTATCGAGCGAAGCAACTACATGGTTCAGGAAGGCTAACAGCACATAGGCATCGCTGCTTGGCCGAATGAAAAAATGCTCATCCGCCAATACCGCCGTCTCTGAACGGCGGGGGTCAACAACAACAAACTTCCCCCCCCTCTTCTGAATTGCCTTCAAACGGTTCTTAACATCCGGGACTGTCATCATGCTGCCATTTGAGGCAATGGGGTTAGCCCCGAAAATCAACATATAATCGGTACGGTCTATATCAGGAACCGGGACTAAAAATTGGTGTCCAAAAAGATGCATGGCAACAAAATGATGTGGCAATTGATCAAGCGAGGTCGCAGAAAAATTACTCTTGGTCGCAAGCGCCTTTCTTAAGAGGCGGCCATGGGTCAGGTTGCCATAGTTATGAACATTGGGGTTTCCGGCGTACACCGCAACAGAATCATTACCATACTCTGCCTGAATCGAAGCCGTCCTGCCTGCAATTTCATTGAATGCAGCTTCCCAAGATACTTCTTGCCATTCGGAGCCAACCTTTTTCAGAGGATTACGAATCCTGTCCGGGTCTTCGTGCAAGTCCTGCAAGGCGATGGCTTTGGGACAGATATGACCCCGACTAAAAGGGTCACCTTCATCGCCCTTGATTGAGAGAATTTCGCTCCCTCTGGTTTTGATCGTCAAGCCACAAATCGCCTCGCAAAGATGACAAGCACGCTTGTGTACTACTTCCTCTTGAACTTCGTTTTTTTCTGCAGATGTGGACATAAAAACTCTTATTGTGGTTATTTTTTACACGCCGCCACAGCTCTCTAGCCAGAACGAGGAACTAACCTGAACAGTTCTTTTGTGCATCCATTATGGCTTTGACTTCATCTTTGTAGCGTTCTTCGACTGGCACAAAGCGACCTAGAGCCTCATCGTAAGCTCGAACATCACCACTACCAATGTCATAACACCAGGCATGCACGGTCAACTTTCCGGTCGCATACTTCGCAGCAACATGTGGATGAGTCATTATGTGCTGCTTTTGAATCAGCACATTCTCTTCTACCAGATACGCCAATTTTTCAGCGTCAGGTAAACCCGCATATTTCTCATCGACGATCTGTTTAGCCGCCAAAGAAAACGAAAGCCATTGCGCGACATGTGGCAAGGCCTTAACGCTATCAGGGTTCATCACTCCTTGCATTGCGCCACAACCTGAATGGCCACAAATAACAATATGCTGAATGTTCAAAGCAGCAACTGCATACTCAATGGAAGCAGTGACACCACCTGTTTGATTGGTATGAGGTGGGACAATATTCCCCGCATTACGAATGATGAACAATTCTCCCGGCTCTGTGTTCACCAACAGATTCGGATCAATACGCGAATCCGAACAGGTAATAAACAGCGCTTCAGGTGCCTGTCCCCGTGACAGTGCTTCAAATAGCTCACGTTTCTTCAGGTGCGCTTCATTTTTGAAACGCACTATTCCCTCGACAATTTTCGACATATTTTTACTCATCCCAAAGACGATTTGAAAAACAGAGGCTAGGCAAAAAAATATAGTCTAAACTAGTTAGTGTTCTTCGTTGTAATGCTTTTTCCCGCTATGGCCAAAAAGCATTGTTAGGACATGTATCGATACAAAATTAATGATGAAGGAATGATCACATGAAGAAACTTATCTTAGGTGCTGTAATCGCTTCTGCTCCACTCGTTGCTATGGCACACCCTGCTGGTTGTGGCCTTGGCACAGCGGTTATTTTTAAATCTCCAGGTTCTTGGGTTGAGCACGTTTTGGCTGCGACAACTAACGGTACTTCTGGTAACCAAACATTCGGTATGACTTCTGGTACGCTTGGCTGTGAAGCAGCTGGCGGCCCTCTGGCATCGGGTGTGGATTATTTCATTGATGAAAATATTGATTTGATCGCAATGGAATCTGCGACGGGTCAAGGTGAAACCATTGACGCTTTGGCTGAAATGATCGGCGTTGAAGAAGCCGACAAACGCGCTTTCCGTCTTTCACTTCAAAGCAATTTCGATGCATTGTTCCCAAGCGAAGATACTTCTTCAGCTCAGGTGTATAACGCAATCGTAGACATCATGAGCCACAATGCTCGTCTGGCTAAATACCTAGCCTAAGATCTATCTTAGCGTTTGGCTGATGCCAATTGAGAGCGAGCCTTAGCGGGCTCGTTCTTTTTAACCTGCATCATAAAAAAAAGAAAAATCAGTACTTTCAACTGATATCACTAAGAAGTGCGACAGGGATTTCATGACCGCTATTCGTCGTGCATACAGCACGCTCTTTTACTTCATTTTATGTATGACAGCCTCCGGCTTGTCATGGTCATCCGACACAACAAGTTCCTCGCAGCTCGGCAAACTAGCAGAAGAAAGACAATGGCTTGATCTGCTTCATTACCACGAAGTCGGAGTATTTAGTCAGTCAGGTAGTCAGATTGATGACCCGGAATTTTTCCTAAGCCCGATAGGCGCCCAGAATCCGCTGGCAGAACTTGAAGCGACCATTGCTGCATTCGCTAGCAGCAATCCGGACTTCAAACAAAATCGCTGCCTCTACCCAGCTCGCCTGTATTGGCTTAAATCTCAATTAGGCGCACAATATTTCGGCACGGACATCGCATGCCCGGACTTTGAGAAATGGCGTAACGAGCTTTCTGCAGATGGCTTGACCCTGATTTTTCCTGCAGCTTATCTGAATAGTCCATCTTCGATGTTTGGACACACGCTTATGCGCCTTGATAGCTCAAATAGCAAAAGCGAACTCCTTGCCTACAGCATCAATTATGCAGCTAACGCCGACCCTGACGACAACGAGCTTGTTTTCAGCTACAAAGGACTAAGTGGAGGCTATCCGGGTGTTTTTTCTGTTCTTCCTTACTACGAGAAGGTTAAGGAGTACAATTATCTCGAGTCCCGGGATGTCTGGGAATACCAACTGGACATTACCAACGACGAGTTGGAACAGTTCGTAAGACACATTTGGGAAGTGAAGGATGCTCATTTTGACTATTACTTCTTTACCGAAAACTGCTCTTACCATTTACTGACCTTACTGGATGCCGCCAGTGATCGCTTTGAGTTATCCAAAGAATTCAGCACCGACGTGATCCCTGCGGACACCGTGCGTGTTTTGAACGAAAAAGGACTCATAAAAGCAGCGTCTTTCCGACCATCCATGCAAACAACCTTGCAACATAGGCTTAAGACCAGTAATTCTGAAACAGAGAAGCTAGCAATTGAACTCGTTGAGAATCTAGAGCAACCCGTGGGCGAACTGCTGAACGCCTACCAATTAGACTCAACAGAAAAAGCTCAGGCTCTTGAGCTTGCAGTTTCTCTCGCCCGCTACAAGGCAAAGCAAGAAAAGGAAAACGCCGCAGCTTACAACAAACGCAGCATTCGCCTTCTCTCTGCTCGAAGTAAGCTTGGCAACCTTGATACATTTACGGAAACACCAACACCTGCGATTAGGGACGATGAGGGGCATCGTTCGCACCGTTTGCTTGTGCGCGCCGGTGAGGATCAAACCGGAACCTACGCAGGACTTGATCTGCGTATGTCCTATCACGACTTTCTTGATCCTGTTGCCGGCTATATTCCGGGAGCGCAACTCGAGATTATTCATTTCAAAACTAAAGTCTACACAGACAGCGGCTCGGTGCAGCTTGATGAATTCCGTGCCATCGATATTGCATCATTTTCACCACGTGATGATTTCATCAAACCAATTTCCTGGTTTGTCTCTACCGGGCTCACCCGAAACGAGCATCAAATCGATGAACTTATGCCCTACCTCACAGCAGGGCCAGGCTTGAGTTACGCACTTGGCACTTGGGAGGATGCATCGCTGATTGGAACAGGATTGCTAAGTACACGACTGTTTGCAGACAACGACCTGGACAAGGGACACGTTCTCGAAACAGGTCCAAAAATTCATGTTGCGCTGCAGCACTCAGCACTCTCTACGCAGCTTTACTGGGAACGACATTACAAGCTATCCGGAGCAGAGCTGGATCAGCAAAAGACATTTCTTGGCTCAGGCATAGCGATCACCAATTCAGCAAGTATCCGCGCAGGGGCGAGCTACGTTGAGACAGATTTGGCTTCAGGCAAACGTCTTTATGATACTCAAGGCGAAATTGGTTTGGCATGGTACTTTTGATTCGGAAATTAACGCGATTAGCCCTATGCGGTTTGCTGATTTCTTTCCTTTCAGCATGCAGCAGCCTGTCAGGATTCCTGTTCTACCCGCATGAGGGGCATTATCAGACGCCGGAAAGATTAGGTGTAAATTATCAAACGGTTCACCTGGAATCCGAAGGTTTTAAACTGGAAAATTGGCTGCTAGAGCCAAAACCGGAGCTTATCGTAAAAGGAACAGTGCTTTATTTGCACGGAAATGGCGAGAATATAAGCACACACATGAACTCGGTAGCGTGGTTAACGTTACAAGGCTATCAAGTCTTTCTTCTGGATTATCGGGGCTATGGACACTCCGAAGGTGCTTCCACTCTTCGCTCTGCACTTTATGATATTTATCAGGCACACTCTTGGCTAAGCACAAACACAAGCGGCCCAATAGTCCTTTTCGGACAAAGTATGGGAGGGGCTTTGGCAATCACTTATGCAGCGAATCTCGACTCTCTTGAAGACACGAACCTAACGCCGATTCAAGCACTTATCACCGAATCAGCACCTGCGGATTGGCCACAAGTAGCACGAGAGGCAATGCGCAAACATTGGCTTACCTGGCTTATCCAAATCCCGGCGTCACTGATCGAGAGCAAATACAATCCGGAAGATCACATCGATAAGCTTCGGGACATCCCAATCTTATTAATGCACAGCCAACAGGATCCAATCGTGAGTTATGAACACTTTGAACAACTGGTTAACGCGGCAGAAGATGCAGGATTAAGTATTCAAACCTACCAAACCTTGGGAGGACATACTCAAGGTTTGGCATACGAACAGGCCAGACAGCGCTTTTTGGAGTTTATTGAACGAGCCATTGAAAGCTCTTCGCATTAGGCAAAGAGACTCAATTTAACCGAGCCAATCTCGCATCGCAGCAATTTTGAACTTCTGACCGTCTTTCTCGAAAACGACATACTGCTCGGAAATAGATAGCAAGGTCATTCCCTGAAACTCCTGACCTTCCCTGAGATAGACATTGTTAATCATAACGCGTCGGGCGGATGGCGTAGAGCTATAAATATAGCTGTTAAAGGTCAGCTGCGATACTTGAGGACGTGTTTGCCGGTCAAGCTCCCCAAGATATCGAACCTCAGCATAGGGCTCGGTTGCTGCCGTATCATCATAGACCTGATCGTCGAAAACCTCTTTTTCAGATGCAGATTGCTCCGACAACCCCGACTGCAGAGCACGATCCTTTGTTAAGATATTGGCCGCCGATTCATGAACATTCGATGCTTGCCTTTTTGACTTTGGCTCTATCAGCTCAAACTGCGACTCCATTTCCGTCTCATTTGCCGCTTCTACCTCCATTGCTGCAACAACAGGAACAGGTCTTGTCACCGGAACAGGGATGGTCTCTGATGCCTGACTGCCCGATATCGTCCTATCATGAAGAATAGGTGCTTCAGCCCCTACTAACCTTGGCACGACGATGGGTTGTTGGCGGTCTGAGAGATTTTCTCGTGGAAGTTCAGGCTGCATATCACTCTGTAATGGACTGCTCATCGAATCCATCAACAAAGGGTTTGCTTGCTCGGCAGCCTTCGCACCCTCCATCTCTTTTGCTTTGGCGATCACGACTGATTCAGCAGATGAAGCGCTAACAATCGCCGGTTCCTGATCTAGAGGCCTGCTTTCTACATCAGCCAGCGCAGGGCTTGGGGCGTCAACAGTGCCTGCAAAATGAATGTATAAAAAGACCATCGCATTGAGCAGCAAAACAGCGACCAACAAGATAAGCCAGGGAGATCTGCGCTCTCTTCTCATGTAGAGCAAGGCCTGTTCCTGGCGAAAGGACGGCAACTCTCCTTGCTTTCTTTCGTGCTCTGAGCGCTCCAGTGCGTCTAAAATGTAGGACATAACGTTTACGACTTCCCAAGCAGTTTTGGCGTGCTCACATTTAGAATATTGTTCATTTGAATAAGGGTCATACTACCTGCAATGCCGTCCGGAACGAGACCCATTGATCGTTGAAACTCAACAACCTGCTCCTGTAATGGCAAACCCTCAAGCTCGGGATTAATCTGGGCCAAACCCTCTTGCAGCCAATCACCCTCTTTCGGCTGTCCCGGCGTTATGATGCCCGACTTATATGGCGGAAGCTTCCATATAACCGAGTATTCTCCCAACCAAAATCGGTCAATTTCATCCAGAGTAGTCGTAAACTTTTCACCACCGTGCGCAACCAAGGCCTGCTCGCCCTCGATTTTCAGAAGCGCCATGTGTATTTTCTGCCCCATATCATTGAAAAGCGTCAATACTGCAGGCCTATCAATGCGTAGCAAGCTCCTCCAGTTACCTTGCTTGTGCAAGCAAGCCAAGCCATTGAGCTCTGCAAACTCGCATGCCAGGCGGAAAGGCGTCTCGCTATAATTCAAATTCCAGGCTTCAAAAACCGACTGAAAAGCCTGCAACTTGTCTTTTGAATTACGCTCTCTCTGCCCAAGATTGGAGTTCGCGACCTCGCGCGGAGCCTCTTCCAATCGCTCCGATGTTTTCTCTGAAACAGCGCTGAATAGCCTCGTATCAGGACTGGGTACCTCAACGTATGCAACAAGAGACTCCGGATTCGTCGACAGCGCATTTGCAAAGTCATTGATATAGTCAAGCTTCGGAGAATCAAGGCCTTGCCCGTCCGAGGACACTCCATAGATAGGCCCCAACATTCGGGCATCTAATTTTTGCCCGCCTGCGGTGGACTCGATATTGCCTGAAATAATCCTCTCAGGGTCGATTTCTATTTTGTCTTGCGCAGAAACAACAGAATCACTTGCAACAATGGTCTCATCCGAAGTGTCACTCGTCGCATCGGCCAATAAATTCAGATTTCCGGAAAATGGGCTAAATGAGTCCAAAAACGGCTTGGACCATACGCCTAGCCCGATAAATAAAACTAGCGCTAAACTTGCGCCAATAACTCGGTAGCCGTAGTCCCTGATGAACTTGTCCCAGGCAGAGCCGGATTCGCCCTGTATTTCGTAGTGCGCACGTTTAACATGCGTTGGATCAACCATCTCGGCCTGAGTCGCATAAGCACCCAATAAAGCTCTGTCAGCAAGCAGATTGATCAAGCGAGGAATACCGCCGCTAAACTTGTACAACTGTTTAATCGCTGCGTCAGAGAACAATCGGGGCCGTCGTCCTGCCACTGCAAGTCTGCACGCCACGTAAGCACCTACCTCGACACGATTCAGTTCCATCAAGTGATAGCGTGCAGTAATGCGCTGCGCCAGCTGTCGTAACTCTTTCTGAGCTAACATATCTCGCAATTCCGGCTGCCCAAGAAGAATAATTTGCAGCAGTTTTTTCTCGGAGGTTTCAAGATTGGTCAGCAACCGAAGCTGCTCAAGCACATCTGGCTCAAGATTTTGCGCTTCATCGATGATTAAAACCGGATGACGTTGTTCGGCATGCGCGATCAACAAATAGTCGTTAATCGCATCATTCAGAGATTTGATTGATGCGTTTTCTCTGTAATCGATATGGAACTCATCGCAGATCGTTGCAAGCAACTCATGCGCTGAAAGTTTTGGATTGACGATAAACGCAACGTCAGTGTTTTTGGGAACCTGATTGAGGAAACAACGGCAAATAGTGGTCTTTCCGGTACCCACCTCGCCAGTTAAAACAATAAAACCGCCCTGACCTTGTACACCATAGAGAAGATGAGCGAGCGCTTCTCTGTGGCGCTCGCTCATGAACAAATATCGAGGGTCAGGAGCAATAGAAAACGGAGGCTCCGATAACCCAAAATAATCCAGATACATGAAACCCCAGCGCTAATCTTGTTATTTAATTAACAAATTTTAACGAAAAGCATGTAATCAAGCAATAACTCTTAGTGTCGCTCTGTGCGCCCGTACTGACTTTTTTAAATCGCTGATGCATTGCTCAAGAGTTTTACTGATCTTGGCATGCGTATTGATCATCGCCAAACGCGGCCAAGTTGCTCTTTCCCCCTGCAGCATCAACTCCGAAATAAACTCGGCGCTCGGATTTGATAAAACGCCGGCATAATGCCGGAGGCCATAACTTGGAGAAAGCGTCACATCGCCTTTATAGCTTTGGGAAAGCAGCGAATACATTTGCCCGGACGTCTGCCGAACAATCGGGTTAGTGGTGTTTTTCCTCAAATAATCAAAGACCGCCTCGCCGTGGAAG
>DAITOW010000003.1:0-35892 GCA_036833965.1 Oleiphilaceae bacterium | reverse complement strand
GATAACGAGCTTGCCAAATTGCATATCAGGCACATGGTAGGTGGCCGTTCAAACGTAGAAAACGAACATGTTTATCGTTTTGAATTTCCCGAGCGCCCTGGAGCATTGATGAAGTTTCTGACGTCTTTGGGAAGCAAATGGAATATTTCGATGTTTCACTACCGAAATCATGGTGCGGCCTATAGTCGGGTTTTCATGGGTGTTCAGGTTGATGAGGCTGAATTGAAGCTCTTCAATGAGATGCTTGATAGCATTGGCTTTCGCTATTGGGATGAGACGGACAACCCGGCCTATCAGCAGTTCTTGTGCGGCAAGTAAATCTGTTTCTCGCTGACGACCGCGCTCATGGGGACATCCCAGGGCGCGGGTTCTATGGCCCTTACCTTTTGAAAGTCATACGCCAATCCGACTAACAAGGGGGGAGTCGTGACATCCTTCGCCTTGTTTTCTTGAGTGTTTTTAAAGGCAAAGTAGCGGTCGTAAAATCCGCCGCCCATGCCGATCCTGTTTGCCTGTTCATCGAAAGCCACCAGTGGGCAGAGCACCAGATCCAGTTTTGTTGCTGGAATGACTCTATCTTCTGCAAGCTCCGGTTCAGGCATTCCGAAACGGTTGAGTATCAATTTATCCTGTGCCTGATAGCGGACGAAGTGCATACGGTTTTTATCTTCAGGGTCCAGAGCGGGAAGATAGATGCGTTTGTCTTGTTCAAGAGCGCACTCGATCAGGCTTTGTGCCTCCACTTCACCTTTTGCAGCCAGATACAAAGCGATTTCTGTAGCTTGATGAAAGTAATCGGAGCTCAAGACGCGTTGACAAACCTGTTGGCTGATACGTTGCCTTTCTTGCGGTGATAAAGCTTCTCGACGTTGACGAATGGCCGTACGTTGTTGCTTCAGAATATCGGAAGCAGAGATCAGGTTTTCTTGAGAAGGGGTTTTCATGAAAGCTTACTCAAAAGAATAAGTGTGCCCAAAATGCCGCTGCCTGATAGGGCCTTGAACCGAGAGGTTCAAGGTGGCGAATACCTGACGTATATTAGGCTTTCCCGCCGAAGGGGACATGCACACAACACGTGAAATACTTGCCTGTAAAAGATTATCGGCTCGAGGACATATCTAGCTGGCGAACATTTCAGGTCACGTACACAGTATAAATTTTCCGGGCGAAGATTACAGTGTGCGTTACCAAAAAAAACAAAATAGGGGAGCTGTGTCTTTGTTTTAGCGTGATTCTTTGGCGGCGAGCATGTGATCCATCTGCGCTTCCAGTTTGTCCATCTTTTTCTGGTCGCTACTGGATGTTAACGATGTCTGCATCAGTTCATATGTAAGGTTCAAAGCCGCCATAACTGCGATGCGTTCGCTACCGAATACTTTTCCGGAACTTCTGATTTCCCGCATCTTGGCATCCAGTTGCATCGACGCCTCGCGCAGCTCTTTTTGTTTGTCTGGCGGGCAAGAGACAAGATATTCCTTGTCGAGAATCTTTACTTCAAGCGTATTCTGCTCAGCCATTAACGTTGCTCCAGTGCTCTGAGGCGACCAATCATCCCTTCAATCTTGGTTTTGGCAAGATCATTTTTCTGGAGTAGTTTCGAGCGCTCGCTCTGTAACTGCTCCTGAGACTTGATTAGTCGGGCATTGTCTTCTTCGAGGCGCTCGCAGTATGCAATAAGTTGTTCGACTTTGTCTGAAAATCTGCTGATAGGCGAGTTATCCATTACGCCGTTCCTTCGTCATTATTGTGAGCGGTTAGGTGTCAAAAACATGAAGCGGCATCGGGAGCGCTTCTATGGAAGACTATAATTTGCGCCTGCCCTGCGGTCAATAAGGCTAACGCTGAGGGGTGAATCAGTCGTATAATTTCCTGATATTTATCCAACGGAGCAACTATGTCTGACGACGTTCTTCAAGAAAACGAATTCGAATGGCTTGCTAATGTTTACAACATCAATGGCGGAATCAATCACCCCAGTGAACTCCACGGCATTATGATCGGCCATATTGTGGGTAATACAAAACTGCAGGATGATGTGTGGTTGGGTTTATGCCTGGACCATATGGGCATTGAGGAATTTAACGTCGAGAAGCAACCCCATGTGCATGCCGATTTATGCCGCTTTTATCAAGAGACTGCCGACGCTATCGCCGAGGACTCAAGTGCATTCCAGATATGCTTGCCGGACGATAGCTATGTTGTTGCAGAAAGAGCAGAAGCGCTCGGTGCCTGGGTGGGAGGTTTTCTTGAAGGCATCGCTGTGACTCAAACCCAGGCTTTGGCAAATCTGGATGAAGATTTGCAGGAAATCCTCCGGGATCTGGTTGAAATCAGCCAGCTTGATTCAAGGATGGACAGCTCCGAGACGAGCGAGCGTGATTTCTTCGAGGTTTGCGAATATGTGCGTATTGGTGTGCTTAATCTCTATGTTGAATTTCACGAGTCAGACGCTGGTGCGTCAGAAGCCGATGCAACGCCAACTATTCACTAACAACAATAAAATTCATTGTTTTTGTAACAAATACGAAACGACTTGAGCCTATGAGCATTACCAAAAAAGAATTTGCCGCACGCCGCAAGGCGCTAGCCGATCAAATGGGTGATAACGCAATTGCTATTTTGCCATCTTCAAAATTGAAGGTTCGTAACCATGATGCCGATTTCCAGTTCCGTCAGGATAGCGATTTTTATTATCTGACAGGCTTTAATGAACCTGAGGCGGTTCTGGCATTGATTCCCGGGAGAGAGCATGGCGAAGCCGTTCTTTTTTGTCGCGAGCGGGATCCATCGAAGGAACTATGGGATGGCAAGATGCTTGGTCCTGAGGGGGCGATCAAAACGCTCGGTTTTGATGATGCCTTCCCGATCAGTGATATTGATGAGATTTTGCCCGGTTTGATCGAAGGGCGCGATAAAGTGTTCTATGCCTTAGGCCGAAACGCCCAGTTTGATGCGCAAATCATGGAGTGGGTGAATACCATTCGTAGCAAGGTGCGCAGTGGCGCGCATCCGCCGGGAGAGTTTGTTGCAATTGAATACCCTTTGCATGAATTGAGATTGTTCAAGAGTAAAGCCGAAGTCAAATTGATGAAACGTGCTGCCGAGATCAGTGCGAAGGCCCACGTGCAGGCAATGAAGGTATGTAAGCCGGGTCTTTTTGAATACAGTCTCGAGGCCGAAATTGTCCATAGCTGTATGCGAGAGGGCGCGCGTTTTCAGGCCTATTCATCGATTGTTGGTGGTGGCGCCAATAGTTGTATTTTGCATTATATCGATAACAACGAGGCCTTGGTCGATGGGGACTTGGTGTTGATTGATGCCGGTTGTGAGCTGGAACTCTACGCCTCGGATATCACGCGGACTTTTCCGGTTAATGGCAAATTTAGTGATGCTCAGGCCGAAGTCTATCAAATCGTTCTGGACGCTCAACATGCCGCGATTGCGCAGGTGAAGCCTGACAATCACTGGAATCATCCGCATGAAGCTGCTGTCGAAGTGATCGTTGATGGCCTGATGCGACTCGGCATCTTGAAAGGCAAGCGTAAAGATATTCTCGAGAAAGAAACCTACAAGCAGTTTTATATGCATCGTACTGGCCATTGGTTGGGGCTGGATGTGCATGATGTTGGTGAGTACAAAACCGGTGGTGAATGGCGTGTGCTCGAGCCTGGTATGGCGATGACAGTTGAGCCGGGGATTTATATCGCTCCGGGAAGCAAAGGCGTTCCAAAGAAATATCACGGCATCGGGATTCGGATTGAAGACGATGTGCTCGTTACCAAGACCGGTTGCGAAGTGCTGACCAGTGGTGTTCCAAAAGAGATTGAAGAGATCGAAGCCTTGATGGCGGAATAAGCGCGTGACCGCTGTTTGATAGGTTTATTGGGTAGCAGGAAATGACAACAGTTGAGCAGATAGATTACGACATAACCATCGTTGGTGGGGGCATGGTCGGTATACCACTGGCCTTGGGTCTCGCCAGGCTTGGTTTTAAAACCGCACTGATTGAAAAGTTTCGTCTGCAAGATGTTTCCCAAACTGTTCTTGAAAACAGCTTTGATCTTCGTTCAACGGCAATTTCCTTAGGAAGCGTCGAACTGCTTGAAGGTTTGGGTTTATGGAATGAGCAAGACCTGCATGCATGTCCGATCAATCAGGTTCATGTCTCCGAGCAGGATCGTATGGGCACAACGCAAATCAACGCAGACGATTTGAATGTAAATGCTCTGGGTTACGTTGTGCCTAATATGGCGATGGGCGCTTTGCTCTACAGCGAGCTCATGAAGAGCGACGTAAGCGTATTTGATCAGACAGAAGTCCAGTGGGTGCAGATGGGCTCCAATAGCGCAGAGGTTTGTATCAAACGTCTTGATCAGGCGTCCGCATCGCCAAGCAGTATACGTACTCGTCTCGTAGTAATTGCCGATGGATCCGGATCAAAGCTGGCGAAATCTTTAGGCATTGATTTTACCGTCAAGTCGTATCAGCAAACCGCAATCATCGCCAATCTTGAAACAGAGTTGGAAAATGGCGGTGTGGCGTTTGAGCGGTTTGCTAAAACAGGGCCTGCGGCATTATTGCCGTTAAAAGATGCAGTGAGTGCACTTGTGTGGACTTTGCCGCTTGAGTTAGCTGATGAAATGTTGGCGTTGCCAGAGCCTGATTTTGCGAAAAAAGTCGAAGCCCTGTTTGGTGGACGTCTTGGGCGGATTCTCAAGGTTGGGGAGCGCGATGCCTATCCCTTGTCACTAACCCAAGCCAAAGAACTGTGTCGCGATCGATTGCTGGTGGTTGGTAATGCAGCGCATAGTTTGCATCCGGTTGCGGGGCAGGGCTTTAATTTGGCACTCCGCGGTGTTGCTGCGCTGCTAGAAGGTTTAGCCGGGCGGCGTGAAGAGCGTTTTTGGACATTAGCGCATTTGAAACCTCTTGTTGAGGCGCATCGTAACGAGCAATTCAAGATAGTTAATTTTAGTGATCAACTGGTTGAGTTATTTTCTCCACACTCTCACGTCCCCCCTATTTTCAGAAGCTCCGGTTTGGTCGCTTTAAACTCGTTCAAGGCTTTGAAAGAAGAATTCGCCCGGCACATGATGGGGCGCGCGCAGGCGTTTTCACATTTTGGGGGCTCTTAAGATGTTGAATGACAGCACTATATACGATGTATTGATTGTTGGCGCAGGCATTGCCGGAACAAGTGCCGCCGTCGGGCTGAACAATATTGGTTTGCGGGTCGCTTTGGTTGATGCGCAAAACCCGAGATCGCATGAGGCCGCAGGCGAGCGTTGCTGCGTCGTAGATTTCTCTTCAAGGGTGAGTGCGATTACTCCTGCAAATGCACAGTGGCTGGAGCAAATCGGGATGTGGTCTTTGCTGCCAGAAGCGCAGGTACAGCCTTATAGCGATATGGAGGTTTGGGAAGAACTTGGCAGTGGCCGAATTCATTTCAACGCCCTGGAGTACCAGTGCGAGGCTCTGGGCTATATAGTTGAAAATCCGGCGCTATTGTCAGCCTGCTTTGATGCGCTTGATGGGAGCGCGTTGACCGACTGCTTTTTTGGTTCGCGCATTCAGACAATGGGCTTTGATCGACAGAACGCCTTTCGAGAAATTACCTTTGAAGATGGAAGACTACTAAAAGGCCGGTTGATGATAGGCGCAGACGGCGCAAACTCTTTTGTGCGCAAGGCCTTGAACATTCCTACGCGCGAGTGGGATTACCAGCAATCTGCGATTGTTTGCACTGTCGAGACAGAGATGCCCCACTCCGGAACAGCTTGGCAGAGGTTTTCTGAGCAGGGGCCTGTCGCCTACTTACCACTGAGCGATAGCCTCGCTTCAGATGACCTTCGCCACGGACATTTTTCGTCAATTGTCTGGTCTTTGGATACGTCACAAGCCAAGGCTAAGTATGCTCTTGATGCGGATGCTTTTCGTGCCGCACTGACGCGCGCCTTGGAGGCTCAATTGGGTGATGTGACGTGTGTTTCCGAGCGTCAGATCTTTCCACTCAGGCAGCGGCATGCAAAATCTTATCTTGGCGAGCAGGCGCTTTTGCTTGGCGATGCTGCTCACACTATTCATCCGCTGGCCGGTCAGGGCTTGAATCTCGGTTTGAACGATGTCCAGGTTTTGGTCTCCATTCTTGAGGAAGCCCGGCGCAAGGGGTATGAGTTGGCGCATCCTGTTCTTCTCAAGCGATATCAGCGCCAAAGGCAGGGTCAGAATCTCACGATGATGCTGGGAATGGAAGGCTTCAAGCGACTGTTTGGAAGTGCCGACCCTTTGCTTCGTTTGCTCCGAAACACAGGCGTAAACAAAGTGAATGAGCATACGTTCATCAAGCGCCAAATTGCTTCGAGGGCAATGGGGCTCTAGGAGTTTTCTGGTTACAGGTCTGGTTAGCTAGGGTACAACCTTGAGATTAAAGCGGGTACCGCCGTTTCGACCCTGAGAATACGTTCGCCGATGTTGACGGCTTCAAAACCCTGTTCCTGGATTTTTTCGACTTCATAGGCTGTAAACCCACCCTCCGGGCCAATCATCAAGGTAGTGGCTTGGTCTGTGTTAATTGGGCAGCAGGCTTTGCTTCCGGGGTGAGCCAGAATGCCTTGTGAGTCTCTGGAAAAATCGGACAGCTCATCTTCAACAAACGGCTTGAACAATTTACGGATTTGAATGCGAGGTAGCATCGTATCTTTTGCCTGCTCCAACGCCAGAACCGATGTTTCATACAGCGCTTGTTCGCTAAGCCAGGGCGTTTGCCAGTAACTCTTTTCGACCTTCCATGAATTAAGCAGAACAATCTCTTTGATGCCCATTGAAATGCAGCTATGCAGGGTGCGTCGTAACATCTTTGGTCGAGGCATCGCCAATACCAGTTTTAGGGGCAGGGCTTTTGGTGGTGCAGACAGGCTCGTTAACTGAATCAGGGCGTGATCAGAATTGAGTGCGATGATCTCTCCGTACCCCATAGAGCTGTTTTCGATACCAATGTTTAGAGTATCGCCGACTTGAGCATTCAGGGTTTTGATGATGTGATCGAATTGCCGACCAACAATCTTGGCTTGTTGCTGGTCATCGACTTGTTCTGCGCTGAGCAGTATTAAGTTCATGGCTGTTAAGTTCTGGACTGTGCTGCGTTCATGGCAATATTAAGTTCAAGGCCATATTACGCTCATGACTGAGGTGATTCTAGCTCAGGTTCTTCTGCAGGCTTTTCAACCATCTTTGCGAAGAGCAGTCCGACCTCAAACAAGAGCCACATTGGGACAGCGAGCAAGGTTTGAGAAATGACGTCCGGCGGGGTGAGTAACATACCGACAACGAAACAGCCGATGACGATATATGGACGCTTCTCCGAGAGGCTTGCGCAATTCGTTGCTCCGACGGCTACCAGAATAATGATGGCAATGGGTATTTCAAAGGCAAAACCGAAGGCAAAGAACATCTTCAGGACGAAATCGAGATAGAGGCTGATGTCCGTCATGATGGCGACACCCTCTGGCCCTGCAGAGGTGAAGAAACCAAACACCAGAGGAAATACAACGAAGTAGGCGAAGGTCATTCCCAAATAGAACAAAATAACGCTTGAGACGAGCAAGGGAATAGCCAGTTTGCGTTCCTTATCAAACAGGGCTGGAGATACAAATGCCCATGCCTGATAAAGGATAAAGGGCATCGCAATGAAAATTGAAGCGACAAAAGTAAGTTTGAAAGGAGTCAGGAATGGAGACGCAACACCGGTTGCGATCATGGTTGCTCCTTCAGGCAAAAATGCACGCAATGGTTCGGACAGGTATGTGTACAGGTCATTGGCGAAGTAATACAGACTCAGAAAGATCGCGATAACGCAAATTACCGCGCGAAGCATGCGGTTTCTTAGTTCAACGAGATGCGTGATGAGGGGGAGTGCTTCATCGTTCTCTGGGGCATCGCTGTGTTTTTCAGTTTGTTCGCTCATGCTTCTTAACTTGGATCACGGTTTCCACGGTTCAAGGCATTTGTTGGGCTCTTGGCTGCTTTTAGGCTCAAGGCTGTTTCTGAGCTCAAGGCTGTTTCTGCCCAGTCGCACTATCGTTGGACCTGATCGCTTCTTCCTGTTTTTTTGCCGCCGCCTTACTGTAAGCGGTTTGCGGTTTGTCTGGCTCGCTTTTGATTTGTTCGGTCTCGATCGTCGCTTCGTCTGATGAGTCGTCCGGACTGCTAGAGGCTTCTGAAAGTGCCTGACTCACTGTTTCGTGAATTTTCTTCGCATCGTCATTGATGTTCAGGCTTTTTCCCTGCTCTTTGAGTTGCTCTCTAAGCGCGTCAATCTCCAGCTGCCGATCAATTTCCTCGCTAAAAGTGCTGGCCATGCGCCGGGCTTTGCCAACCCATCGACCAACAGTTTGCGCTGCTTTCGGAAGGCGTTCAGGCCCGAGTATCAGCAACGCGAGAACCGCGATGATGACTAACTCAAGAAAACCGATATCAAACATGCTTTAAGACTGCTTCGGGGCTAACTAAACGTTGTTGTTCTTTTTCTCAGGCTCGGTACTGGTCTTTTCAGCAGTGACATCAATTGTTTCGCCGGCAGGCTTATCAATCGATTTTTTATCTTCTTCGTCTTTAACAGCTTTTTTAAAGCCTTTCACCGCACCACCAAGATCACCACCGATGTTTCTCAGCTTTTTTGTGCCAAAAATGAGGGCGACGATCACCAGAATGATGAGTAATTGAGTAGGGCTGATTCCCATCTTACGACTCCTTAGTGCGTTGTTCTTTTTCTTTCAAGCCTGACAAGTCAAAGCGCCGCTTGAGCTCTTCAAGTATGTCTTCATGGCTAATATTTAAATGCGATAACATTACCATTGTATGAAACCACAAATCCGCGGTCTCGTATACAAGCTCGTCTCTGGATGCGCCGTGTTCCACATCTTTTGCGGCCAGAAGAGTTTCGGTGCATTCTTCACCGACTTTTTCCAGGATCTTGTTCAGGCCCTTGTGATGCAGACTGGCAACATAAGATTCGTCCGGGTTTGCTTTCCTGCGTTCGGCAAGTGTCGCTTCAAGTTGTTTTAGTATCTCAGACATATCATTCTCCGGAGTCTCAGGACGCCACTACCAGCCAAAGGCCGACTGCAATGGCAACCAGGCCTGTGACGGGCATACTTTGAATTTGGTTGATGAGTTCAGGTTGTGTGCTTAACAACCCACCGCCGATGAAGATAGCGCCGATGGCGCGACGGCGATAAGTACGTTTGTTCGGTTGTGCTTGTTCTTGCCTTGGCGCGGGGTGGCGCTCAAGCTTTCTAATACTATCCATCGTTTCATAGATAAGCTTCGGCAGTTCCGGTGATTGCTGCACAATATCCGGGATTTGCGAACGTATCCTTTTAAAAACTCCCGGAGGGGCAAGCCTGTCACGCATCCATTTTTCAAGAAAAGGCTTCGCAGTGCTCCAGAGATCAAGCTCAGGATAAAGCTGTCTTCCCAACCCTTCGATGTTGATGAGGGTCTTTTGTAATAACACCAGTTGCGGTTGCACTTCCATATTAAAGCGCTGCGCAGTTTGGAAGAGTCGCAAGAGAAACTGGCCAAAGGAAATTTCGCTCAGAGGCCGCTCGAATATAGGCTCGCATACTGTTCGGATCGCTGCTTCAAACTCTTCTACATGCGTGTCGGCCGGAACCCAACCGGAATTCACATGAAGCTGAGCGACTTCCCGATAGTCCCTATTGAAAAACGCTAGTAGATTACGCGCGAGGTAGTTCTGGTCCGCTTCGCTGAGCATGCCGACAATGCCGAAATCAACAGCGATGTATTGAGGGGAGTCAGGATTGTTGCGAGATACAAAGATATTGCCGGGGTGCATGTCGGCATGGAAGAAGCTGTCACGAAATACCTGGGTAAAGAAAATCTCTACCCCGCGTTCTGCCAATACTTTCAGATCTGTTTTATTTGCCTTCAGGGCTTCAACATCGGCAACCGGGATTCCGTATATTCGCTCCATGACCAAAACATTCTGGTTGCAGTAATCCCAGTAAATTTCCGGGATGTAGATTAACTCTGAATCCAGGAAGTTGCGTCGAAGCTGTGAGGCGTTTGCGGCTTCTCTCTGCAAGTCCAGCTCATCAAAAATAGTTCGCTCATAGTCAGCGACGATTTGCTGAGGCTTTAAGCGTTTCCCTTCAGACCAGAAGTTTTCAAGCAAGTAGGCCATCAATTTCATCAGGGAGATATCCTGACGGATCGTGTCCTCGATCTTTGGTCTAATAACTTTAACGACCACTTCCTGGCCATTCGGGAGTTGTGCGCTGTGCACCTGAGCAATCGAGGCTGATGCCATGACTTGTTCATCAAAGCGAGCAAACACTTCACTAATGGGTCGCTTCAGGCCTTTTTCGATCAACGCAATAGAGGTCTTCTGATCAAAGGGTGGAACCTGATCCTGTAATCTCTTTAGCTCCGCTGCAAGTTCGTCTGACAATAGATCCTTGCGAGTGGAAAGCAGTTGCCCGAACTTGATAAAGATCGGCCCAAGCTCTTCAAGCGCCAGGCGCAAACGTTCTGCTGCCGGCTGTTTGGAACGAGGAAATACTCGCCAGGGAGCCAGCAATAGAAGAATGCGCAATCCTAAAGGCAGGGCGGCAGTGGGGAGAAAGTCATCAAGCCGGTAGCGGCAAATTACCCAAACAATTCTTACAATGCGTCGCAGCTTTTGAGTACCTAAGTCAGCAGCCAACTTATCCTCGCTTAATACGGTTTGTTAGGACTTTGACGCGAGCTTCCAGTCGGTCGCTTGCCATGCGCAGTTGGTCGATGGCATCAAATTGTTTGTCTGCAAGCGCTCTGGAAGGTAACAGGCGTAGCTCATATTTAACGAACTCCTCACGGTCGCGTGCGAAATTCTGGCTGAAAGTCTTGGCCATCGCCAGGCTTTGCTTTGCGCCATTGGAAAGAAATCGCGCTGGCGCATCGCCGATCAGGCGCGCGAGCAAACCTTCCCAGTCGATATCCAGGTTGTCCGTAAAGCGTTGGATCTGTTGTGCTCGCACAGCATCGCCTGAAAACGACAGCTCCCTACTTGCCAGCAACTCGGCACTGTCTCTTTGTGCCGCCAGTTTCATCAGGGCGAACAAGCTTGCAGTCATAGTGACCGTTGGTGCCTGTTCTGCCGACAACAGCAATACTCTATTGCCCTTGGCTCCGATAAATAATGACTGGTTAAGATTGCTGATGCGGATTTCCAGTACGCAACCATTTAAAGGTTGCAACTTTTTTTCCGAGCCCGGATCCATGGCCAGCGCAGCATTGATTGCGCGCTCAAGCGAGGGCGCAAGTTGCTGAACCAATGGCTGACTGAATAGATTCATTAGGGTTTGATTCCGGTGTGCAGTGCGACAATTCCGCCGGTCATATTCTGATAGCGTGTGTTCACGAAGCCGGCATCATCCATCATTTGTTTTAACGTTTCCTGATCCGGGTGCATACGAATGGACTCAGCCAGATACTTGTAGCTCTCGCTATCGTTGGTAATCATGCGGCCCATCACAGGTAGCGCAGTGAAGGAATACTTGTCATACACTTCACTCAGAACAGGGTTGCTAGGCTTGGAGAATTCGAGAATTAACAGCCGACCACCGGGCTTAAGTACCCTCAACATCGAGGCGATGGCTTTATCCTTGTGTGTGACGTTGCGCAAACCAAAGGCAATGGACACGGCGTTGAAGTAATTGTCAGGAAAGGGTAGGCATTCTGCATTCGCCTGGACAAATTTGATATTGCTGCCGTAGCCCTTATCAAGCAGGCGGTCTCTACCAACGGCGAGCATCGATGCGTTGATGTCGGCGAGTATGACCTCTCCCTGCTCCCCGACCCGTTTAGAAAACTGCATCGTTAGATCGCCTGTGCCTCCAGCGATATCAAGCACGCGATGACCGGGACGAACACCCGAAGACTCAATGGTCAAACGCTTCCAAATGCGATGAATGCCGAACGACATAAGATCATTCATGATGTCGTATTTGGCGGCAACTGAGTGAAACACTTCAGCAACTTTGCCAGCTTTTTCTTCGACTTTTACGTTCTCGAATCCAAAGTGGGTGGTATTTTCACCGGCGTCTCGGTTCGCTTGGTTATCTGTCACGCTTATTACTCTGCAAAGATTCAAATTGCGCCTATTCTATCCTTGCAAGCGAGTGAAAACTATCTCGATGTGGGATTTGATTATTCTTGCATGGCATAAGATGGGGTAGACTGGCGAAAAAGTCGAAAGAGAAACGATTGGGTTTAGGAATGGGAAAGATCATCATTGAGCGCGCTCATGGGCGAGGCCTTGAAGCGGCGAGAGCCGAAGCAGAAGCCCTTGCTGAAGATTTGGCTGAAAAATTCGGATTGAAGTACCGCTGGTCAGGCGACACTCTGGAGTTCAAGGGGTCGGGCGCGAAAGGCGAGATGTGCTGTAGTGCGGATGAAATTTCTTTGGACATGGAACTGAGCTTTGTTCTGCGCCCTTTCAAAACTCGAATAGAACAAGAAATTCATAAGTATTTGGATCAATTTGCTTCCAAGTAAGCCTGATTAACTTCACCAAAATAATAAGCATATGTCTGAAACGAATCCCAAGCATGCGTTGGGCATGCACGACTTGTTGAGTCACTCACCGGAATTGGTTCGTGGTTTACCCAAAAAAGCACTAGGCCTGTTTCAGGTCGCGAGGCAGCGTCGAAATCCGAAGAATGGTCTTGCGCGTTGCCTCGAAGTGACCGCTAAAAAATATCCTTCGAACGAAGCGATTGTGTTTGAAGGGGCGAGCCTGACCTATGCAGAGTTCAATGCACTGGCAAATCGATGGGCACGTTATTTGGTTGAAACCGGCACAAAACGTGGCGATGTGATTGTTGTGGCGATGGAGAATCGCCCTGAGTTGTTGCTAGCAGTTACCGCACTTGCAAAAATTGGTGCCGTCAGTGCGCTGATTAATACCTCCCAAAGACAAGCCGTGTTGGCACATAGTGTCTCGTTGGTAAAGCCGACGCGAGTGATTGTTGGCGCAGAGCTGAGTGATGCGTTCAAGGAAATTGAGGCGTCTTTGCCAAAGAGCGAGGGCGCTTGCCTGTGGGTGAATGATCCCGCTCTAGAGCAGTCCTGCCCGAGAGGCTTTATAGACTTCACTGAGGCGGCGCTCAGCGTGACCGACTCAAGCAATCTCGACAGCAGTGCAGATCTCAGAGCGAATGATCCGCTTTGCTATTTTTATACCTCTGGTACAACCGGACTCCCGAAGGCTGCGGTGTTGACCAATGGCCGTTATATGAAAGCGTTTGGAGGCATTGGCCAGGCGTGTATTCAACTTAAATCGACTGATCGGGTTTATGTGCCGCTGCCTTTTTATCATGCCACAGCGCTCGTTGTTGCCTGGTCCAGTATTATTGCTGGCGGGTCTACGCTGGTGTTGGCGCGCAAGTTCTCCGCGAGTCAGTATTGGGATGATGTGATCAATAATCATGTCACGGCACTTTGTTACATTGGCGAGCTATGTCGATATCTGATTGCACAGCCTGAAACCGACAAGGATCCGCAACATCAGGTTCGGCTGATGTTTGGTAATGGTTTACGTCCCGAAATCTGGCAGGCCTTCAAGCAGCGTTTTGGAATCAATCGGGTGCATGAGTTTTATGGCTCGAGCGAGGGCAATGTGGGTTTCATGAACGTCTTTAATCTGGATAACACAGTTGGCTTGTGTCCTATGCCTTATGCCATCGTCAGATACGATATTGATGCGGATGAGCCGGTTCGGTTCGGTGATGGGTTCATGCAAAAGGTTCGCAAAGGTGAGGCTGGTTTGCTTCTTGGTGAGATCAGCGATAAATCTCCTTTCGATGGTTATACCGAGCCGGAAAAGACCGAAAAGACGATATTGCGAAACGTTTTTAAGCAAGGGGATGCCTGGTTCAATACCGGGGACATGATGCGTGACCTGGGGTATCGACACGCTCAGTTCGTTGATCGCCTTGGAGATACATTCCGCTGGAAGGGGGAAAATGTGTCTACCACGGAGGTCGAGAATGTCCTGGGCCAGTGTTCCGGAGTCATTGATGCTGTTGTCTATGGAGTCGAAATTCCGCGTACCAATGGCAGAGCGGGAATGGCGGCCTTGCGACTGAAGCCTGGTGTTGATTTCGATTTTTCCGAAATGATCTCAAAGCTTGATGCCAGCTTGCCAGCCTATGCCATTCCTTTGTTTGTCAGGTTTGTTGAAGAGATTGAGTCGACAGGTACGCACAAATACAAAAAAGCGCCGTTGAAAAACGACGCTTTTGATCCTGCAAAATGCGGGGCACGAGTCTTCGTCCGCTTACCCGAAGAGGCAAGTTATCAGCGCCTGACATCGGAAATCTATTCCAAAATTCAGGGCTCCGAGTATCGGTTTTGAGTACCGAGTTAAGAGCTGGACTCTCGGTCAAGGGGTTCTGAATTCGCTATTAGGAATCCCTTAGCTTCGTTGTTTGTCATCTTCGTGGCTTTTATCGGCTGCATGGACGGCCCAGGAGATTTTCTGGTTATGGCGACCAATCAGCTTACGTTGTAATTGCGTTTCGAGATTCAGCGCCTGGCGAATCGTTGAAAGCCACGCTGAGTTATACAGCTTTTTCGTATAGCTAATCGCGTCCGGCGATTTTAGTTTTATTGAATTTAAGAATTCGATTGCTTCCCGCATCGGATCATCGCTGACGCGAGTAACAAGGTTGTATTCGAGTGCTTTTTTGGCATCGAACACTTCGGAGGTCATGGTTATCTCTTTGGCCCGATCAATCGGCATCAGTTCGCGGAGTGCAATCGAGCCCGCCATGTCAGGAATCAGACCCCATTTGGTCTCCATAATTGAAAAGGTGCAATCGCTCTGCGCATAGCGGAAGTCTGCGCCAAGCGCGATTTGCAAGCCACCACCCCAACACTTGCCGTGTGTCACGGCAATCACCGGCACTGGAACCTCGCGCCATAGGTAGCTTACATCCTGCGCGATATTGGAAAACTTGGTTCCAGGTTTGATCAATAGCTTCAGGGCAGCCAAAGGGTTCTTGAGCATGCTTTTAACATCTAGGCCCGAACAAAAAGCACGTCCCTCACCTGATAGGATAACGCCCCGGATCTCTTTATTTCGTGATACGCTTTTTGCAGCTTTGATGATGGCTTCGAACATCGGCATGTCCAAAGCGTTCAGCTTGTCCGCTCGGGAGAGCCTGACGAAGGCGATTTGATCTTTAATTTCGAGTGCGACCCGGTAGTTGATAAGTGCTTTAGACATAAAATTCCAGAGAGCGATTAAAGTTTAAAGGGTTGAGAATTATTCTCGTAGATGCGGGATAGTATCCGGCTTTCGCGATCGATCAAAGTTTGCATAAGAAAATCTACATCGCTCATGGCGTAGAAGGCATCGAGCCCACGCATTAAAAATCCGTGCAAAGCTTCTAGGCCGGATTTTTTGGCGGGACGCTCAGAAACCGAAAGCGTAAAGCGAAGAATGGGGTTGCGCGCGTGACGGTCAAGGAGATCACCAGCACTTGCAACAAGCGATAATTGTCGTAGACGTTCTTCCCGAGATGACGAGGCTTTGTAAGCGGTGATATAGGCATGCTCATTTATTTCCCGGCCTCTGTTGTGCGTATAAATCGCTCGGGTCATCGCGTCATCAAGCCGCTGTGTCAGAAGATTGAGTTCAACAAGATTTGAGACGGTGCCCAGCAGCGAGGCGGGCAAGAGTTTTACAAGTTTGGGAAAGATGCGCTCCAGATCGCGGTCGCGGGCGCTAAAATCTTCTGCACCATAGAGCTCCATCAGAAGGAAGTCTATGCCATCCTTAAAATTCAGGTTGTTGTACAGGTCGTGATGGGTTGTTTTGAGTCGTGCTGTTTGCCAGTCGGCAAGCTCGGCCTTAATGCCGGATAGTTCCTGATTCAAAGGATTTTGCTGGTAATCGTGATAATCCAGCATCAAGTTTTTTAAACGCTGCGCTTCCGCGCTCTTTGCTGGTGTGCTGGCGATTCTTTCGCGGTACATAGGCGCTCTGTAAACCCATCCCAATAGACATCTGAGAATGTGCGAGTGTAAACCGCTAGCGGCAGGATGCAACCACTCTCTGCACCCTGACCGGGATTAGCCGTTTGCAATCAAGGCTTGCGCCTGAGCCTTGCGTATCTGCTTCTGTTGAAGCTTGATGCGCTCCGCTTCTTCTGAGGATGGCGTTGTTTCAAATGATGGAATCCATTTGCGGTCATCCAGAGTTACGAAATGACTGAGCGCGCCGGTTTCGACAACCCGAATTGCGGTCGGGCTCTTCAGGGCGCTTTCCAGCATCAGGTTGCGATCAAGAATTCGATCTACTTTCGGTATCAGGAAAGTACCATGACGAAGATGTTGATACGCGGAGTAATCTGCTTTATCCATCCAGGCAAACAGGTTTTCGATGTTGCGAACGATGGTGAGATGATCCTTGGTTGCTGTAAAAAGCTTATGCAAAAGCTTTTTCTTGCGAGGATTCAATTTACCGAAAAACATTTGGCCATACGAAGATGATGGCGTGCTGTTGATCAAGCGAATAACCCATGGCCACATGCCATGACTAACCGGCTCTAAAAGTGCCGAGACAAGAGGATGAGTTTTACCGCCAGGCAAGGCGGGCGCCTCCAGGATCACTTCGACGTGCTCAAAGAGATCAGGGCGTTGGTTTACCGCTTCCAGAATGACTGCGCCGCCACGAGAGTGGCCATGCACACGAATTTTGTTCGTTGTGGGAAGATTTTCAAGTGCCTGGGTTAGTATACAGGCATCATACTCTATGGTGCCCTCAAGATACTTGATTGGAATTTCCCAACTGGCCGGTTCGGGGAGAGGACCCTCTACCGGAATATGATAATTACTACAGGTTAAAAGAATGAGTTCTGTACTTGGTTCTTGATAGGACTGAGTAAAGTAGCAATGGTTTTCCAGAAAACCATGTACGCCAATGACTGTATGCGTTGCCTTTTCGGCGTGATTACGGACGCTTACAGCACCTTTGCCTACAGTAAACACTTTGCCCGAAAACATCTCGGTATATGTTTGCGTGATCGGCTTAATTAACTTTCTAGCGTGAGTAGCTTGCACAGCAATCGTTCTCCCCAGTTAACCTGCACCGTTTATTGGTTTAAGTATAGTACGGTGCTTATCAAGCTGTCCTTAGCATAAGCGCTTTCGGCCTCTTTTTCGTCCTTGGGTATCCATATCGGCCAATTACCCGAATAGTATAGAGCCTTTGCCTACAGACGTAATTAATACCTTCGTCTAAGTCCTTGATTCAATTATGGCAGAGCTTCACTTTAACAGTGTTAAATTATGTAAGCTGTGATAACATTTTGTTATCCAGGTGCTCTAAATCAAGTGACCTTGTTATTTTCGCTTCCTTGGCCTTGAAACGTATCCTAGCACTAAAAAAAACCTATAAAAATAAGTACAGGACACAGGTATGACCGATCATGCCAATAAAGCCCTTTCCGGGGTGGATATTGCTTGGTTGCGCATGGATTCGCCAACCAATTTAATGATTATTAATGCAATGATCATTACGGAAGATCTGCAGTTCAAGGACTTCAAAAATACCATCATCAATCGCTTTCTGCGTTTTCCGCGTTTCATGACCCGGCCCAGTCTGGTCTCGGGTGAGTACGTTTGGGAAAAGGATCCGTATTTTGATCTGGCGAACCACGTAAAGCAGGTCGCGTTACCGGGCAAGGCAGATAAAAAGGCATTGCAGGCTTATCTTGCTGATCAAATCAGCATTCCTTTTGATGATTCTAAGCCGCTGTGGCAGATTTTGTTCGTTGAAAATTACGAGGGTGGAAAGGCAATAATATTGCGCGTGCACCATTGTTATGCGGATGGCCTGGCTCTTATTTCTGTGTTCAACTCAATTACAGATGGAAGCGCCAATGTTGCTCCATTTTCTGTCGCACAGGCGGCATCGAACGAAGAATCAAGTGCGGAAGTAAATTACGAATGGCCGCGCTATCAACGCATGATTGACAATGCTACTGAGAGAGCAGAGCGCTATGCCAAATTCGCCAAGAAGCTCTCATCAGATGGCGTTGGCATTTTGCGTGATCAGGATGCGATGCGCAGCTTGGTAGGTGATGGTGTTCGCGCGGCCACTGAATTGGCGCAGTTGGCGGTCATGCCCGCCGACCCAAGAAAGACTCTGAAGGGAAAGCTGGGAGTAAGAAAAACCTGCGCCTGGTCTGAACCGGTCAGTTTTGACAAGTTTCACGGGATTGCCAAAGTGGTTGGTTGCAAGATCAACGACCTGTTGATGTCTTGTGTAGCAGGGGCTTTTCGCGAGGAGTTGATCCGCGCAGGTGAGGATTTGGAAGGTCGTCGGGTTCACGTAACGATTCCGGTGAATATTCGTCCTTTGGATAAAATGGATCTGAGTGAGCGCCCGGATGAGTTGGGTAATCAGTTCGGTACAGTATTTGCCGCCTTGCCTGTGGATATAGAGAATCCGTTGGAGCGTGTTTACAAGATCAAACACGATATGATTGCTCTTAAACAGTCTCTTCAGCCTGCTTTGTCTTATGGCATTTTGTATGCAGCAGGCTTGCTTCCCAAGTCGATGCAGCGTGCTTTGACGGAGAGTTTTGGCAATAAGACGTCGGCGGTGATGTCTAATGTTCCAGGCCCAAGAGAGGCTCGCTATATCGCTGGTTCACGGATCAAGGAGCAAATGTTCTGGGTGCCGCAGACTGGCGATTTGGGTATTGGCTTGTCCATCATCAGTTATGGCGGTCAAATTCAATTTGGTTTGATTGGCGACTCGCGATTGCTGCCCGACCCGGAGCGAATTGTTGCGCAGTTTGTTGCGCAAATTGAGCTGCATCGTACCGATATTGTTGCCAGCTATATTGAAGACCTTGTTCAGCCAACCATCATTGGCTAGGACCGCTTTGCTCCCACAACTTGTCTTTTATTGTGATGAGTGCTTGAATTCGCCCTCCGTAAATTGAGGGCGAAGAGAGTACTTTTTCATGAGTTCAAAGCAAGATCAAAGCAGCCAGCAGGTACCTCTGGCAACGAAACTGAATCTGGAAACCGCCCAAATCTCCTGGAAAGAGCTGGAGCCTCATTTTGCAGGAGGCAATGTGGTCTCTGTCGATAAGGCGCTGGATTTACTGCTTGTGGCGGAGCAAATTGTTGCTGACAACGCGGCGATGGTGAAGCAGTGGATGGATGAAGAAAAAGTTGGTCAGGTAACGGATGCTCAAGCTATGAAGTGGTCTGATGACAACACCCTGTTATGGGCTGTAGTGATCAAGCCCTGGATTTTGGTGCAACAACGTTAACGTGCAGCAAATCTCATCAATTCTTTCGAGAGCTTGATTGGCTGGTCGATCAGAGGCGCGTGGCCACTTTTTGTAAAGGCAATCACGCTGCAGTTTTCGCTGAGGTCTGCCATCCTCAATTGCCCGGTTGCGGGATACATATCTGATCTCATGCCCACCAGAATGTCGATGGGGATGCGACTGCCAGACACTGCAGATCTGAGGTCGTAGCCCTCATCGATATAGGATTTCAGACAATGCATATAGGCTGACCAGTTTTCTGTGGGCAAGATTCTTTGAGAGATCCACTCTTTTGACACAAATGTTCGCGATATGGCTTTGTGCGCGCGCTTTGATAAAGCGGATGCGAAAAATTCTGCAAGTTCCTTGTGAATCTGCCAGCGGAGGGTAAGAGGTATTTCTGAGTAATTTGCCTTGCGCGCCATGAAAGGGGCCAAATCTTCCAGTAGTGCCGATGCCGCCTCCAGGCGATCTGAATGTTCGTCTCCGAACAAGCCCCAATTCCAATCGCTCTTGTTGACACAACAGGGGCTTTGATCGATATGCAGGTAGCGCTCCAGTTGCTTGGGGTCATAAGTTTCTATGAGTTTCAGCGAGGTGAGCGCCCCCATTGAGATCCCGATCAGTCTGATGCGTTCAAGTTGCAGGTGCTCAATCAGCTGGTTAACGTCACTGGCGAAATTAGAGATCGCGCAAGTTTCGTTAAAGTTGGAGAGGCGGGATTGGCCAAATCCTCTTAGGTCGGGAATGATGACACGGTATTTTCGGGACAAAAGCCATGCGTAAGGTAACCAGTGTCCTGAATGCATGCCAAAGCCATGCAGCATAATAATGCTCGGTCGAACTTCCCCTGAGCGGCTATTGCCGAGATCCCGATAGTAGAGACTTGTATCGTCTTTTGTTGTGAATCTTGGCATTCTTTGATTCCCTTTTGAGGCGTTAAGGGAGGAAAACCTCTATCGGAGCCGAGAATCGGCCAGTTATACCGTCTGAGTCGATGGTGGCGATATGCAGATAGACGAGTCCGGCGTTAAGTTTGTCCAGGGTAAATTGGGTATTGTTGGCGCCAGTCACTGTTACGCCTCGATCAATTGCGTTCTGGTGATAGCCAAACTCCAAGCGATACCCATATATCTCATTTGGACTAAGGGGTTCGCCATTTTCCCGCTCGGAAGGCATTGCCCAGGAAAGCGCAAGAGAAGGTCTTTCGCGAACACTAATGTTGGCTTTATTTGAGGTGAGGGTACCCAATGCATTCGTTGCGACAACGTGGTATGCACCTGCATCAGACGCTTTGACACCGACAATTGTAAAGTTCTCTGCGTTCGCTCCCGGTATTGCAATGCCGTCCTTGAACCATTGGTATCTGTGGCTGGTTTGCGCAGAGGTTTTTACGCCCAGTGTATGAGTGTCTCCCAAGTATACTTGGGCTGATCTGGGGTGCTCCAATAAATCGAGTGCCACGCTTGGATTAATGACCTGCACTTCAGCTTTGCTGGAAATAACCCTGCCTGAGCTATTGCTGACCTGCACGAAATAACTGCCTTCGTTCTCGGCGGAGACATTAGACAATGCTAACTGTTGGCTTATTGCATTGCTCAGCTCTTTACCGTTCTTGAACCACTGGTATCTGAGGAAGCCGCCGCCGGATGCGCCGACAGAAAGGCTCGCATGCTGACCTGTTAACATAACAAGACTTTGCGGTTGTTCTGTAATTTGGATGCCGCCAAGAGCATTGTTGACATAGACATTGGCAAAGTTGGAGTAGACAATTTGGCCGTTGCGTGAGGCAATCGCCCTGTACGCACCGGTATCACTGCCTTGCGCATTACTTATGTACAAGTTCGGACCTTTCTGCCCGCTCAGTAAGCTGCCGTTCTTTTGCCAACGGATTTCCACGTTGTCGTTGATGTTGGTTTGAACCTGCAAAGCCAAAGCCTGACCATTCACGAGTGTTTTACCCTGAGGTTGTCGGTCAAAGACAAGAGATGCGTCCGAAGCACTAACATATAGCGTTGCGAGGCTTGAGAACAACGTTTGTCCTGCGCTGGAAACCCGCACTTGATAACTGCCAGAGTCGCTCAGTTTTGCGTTTGCTTTGCCGTAAATTGCTCCGGTTGCGCCAACAATCTCTTGTCCGTTGTGAAGCCATTGATACTGGAGCGGAGAATCCGAAACTGCATGTACCCTGAAATAAAAACTTTCTCCATGGTTCGCACTTCGGCTTTCTGGAGACGATAGTATCTGAAATGCGTTTTCCGAATTCGCACTGCTGGCTCTGGCCAGAAGCGCGTCTACTTGAGTTTGGGTGTCCTGATCTAGAGTAACGGAAATCTCCTGTGCAGTCGCAGCGCTCTTGGCAAAAATGCTACTTGGAGAGATTTCATTAATGGTGATGCTCGCGTCATACCAACTCTGGGTTTGTGCGAGATCGAACAGGCTTGCGCCAAGCAGTGAGATGATAACGCTGCTGGTGTCGCTGTTCTCAAGTTGAGCATTATCGGTCAGATCAATAAGCGGAGTAGATAGCGGATTGGTCTGCAAATCCAGTGTCTCTGATACCCAGTTTTCGGCTTGATCAATGTTTGAAAACGTCAAGCCATCCGGAAGATTTAGGGCCGTTGCAACGATGAGGTGGCTAAGGGAAGATATCCTGGCCTTGTACCCTTCGCCCGATGCGTGCGCCAGACCCAGAAGCTGAAAGTCACTTGCCAAGGGCATGGACCCACCAAATTCATACCACAGACCATCGCTCTCGGCGGTACAGCCGGACACCTGATCACAGCGCATGGTTGTGCCATCTGCATGCGAGGTAACTTGCAGCAGCACGGGTGAGTTAAGAGCTGATTGCGGGATCTGTAAGCTGAACTTTCCGAAAGCGTCGGTATTCGTACTCGATAATAAAGAGAGTGATTGCGTCTCTTCGCTTACTGAATAAGCACTAACGACACCAAAGGAAATTACGCCTTTTACGGCTTCGCCCTCAATGGTTTGAAGACGGGCAGAACCCTCCTCATTTTGCGACTTACAGGCGGTAAGCGCAAAGACGCAGAGCAGCAGGCAGGCAATGTGTCTCAGAGAAGAATGCATGATGGGTTTAAGTTTGCGGTATCCGGGTTCTTATAGAAGGATTCTTACACCGATGATACCGCTTTGGTAGTGAACTTTTGGTTAAATGTTATACGCTTGGGCTTACCAAATTTTAAGATTCTATTTTAGCTTCCAATTTAGTGTTGAACCCGCGTAAAAAGGCACAATTTCGCCGCCATTCGGGAGGTTCATTTTCTCCGGGACTACCCAAGGTTCGCGAACCAGAGTGATGCTGCCCGAGTTGCGTGGGAGCCCATAAAAATCAGCGCCATTGAAACTGGCAAATGCCTCGAGTTTGTCCAGGCAGTCGAGCTTTTCGAATATTTCAGCGTATAGCTCAATGGCGCTCCATGCGCTGTAACATCCTGCGCAGCCACACGCATTTTCCTTCTTACTACGTTCGTGTGGCGCAGAATCGGTCCCTAAAAAGAACTTGTTTGATCCTGATTTGACGACGTCTTGCAGTGCCAGTTGGTGGATATTACGCTTCAATACAGGAAGACAGAAGTTGTGGGGACGAATCCCTCCAACCAACAAATCGTTCCGATTAAGCAATAAGTGTTGCGGAGTGATGGTCGCACCGACCTTGTCACTCGCTGCAAGAACGAATTCGGCTGCATCCTTGGTGGTAATATGTTCAAACACAATTTTGAGTGATGGGAAGTCATTGTGAATGCGCTTCAGATGCTGATCGATGAACAGCTTTTCCCTATCAAAAATATCGACATCGCTATGCGTGACTTCGCCATGCACCAACAGCAGCATATTTTCTTCAGCCAATGCTTCGAATACTGGGTTAAGAGACTCCAAACTTGCTACCGCTGCGTCGGAGTTGGTCGTCGCTCCCGCGGGATACAGTTTTGCGGCAACTGCGCCGGCCGCTCTTGCGGCAATAATGTCTTCCCGACTGGTTTTGTCGGTAAGGTAGATTGTCATTAGGGGTTCAAAGTTTGAGCCATGAGGCCGCGCAGCTTCAATACGCTGGCGGTATGCCGAGACCATGTCGCCTGTTGTGACCGGTGGTACCAAATTTGGCATGACGATGGCGCGAGCAAAGCATCGCGCTGTTGCAGGAACCGTTTCCTGAAGCATATCGCCATCGCGAAAATGAAGGTGCCAGTCGTCAGGGGTGGTAATAGTAAGTTGTTGCATTGCTAATACTCTTTTGGTTGTTGGCGCGGTTAGCTTTCTGTCGATTCTTCTTCGGCGGTCTCTCGGCTGATACAAGCGTCGATATCGATATTTTTTAGTTGCGGCACAAAGTTACATGGCCTGTGTCGACTATCGATTTGGCTGACGATGATGCTGTCCCAGGCCGTCTTGCAGGCATTGTTGCTGCCCGGCAGACAGAACAACAGCGTACGATTTGCCATCCCTGCAAGCGCTCTTGATTGAATTGTCGAAGTACCTACCTGCCCGAGAGAGATTTGCCGGAACATTTCTCCGAAACCATCAACCGTCTTGTCGAGTAGTGGCGTTACAGCTTCGGGCGTGCTGTCTCTGGCGGTGAAACCGGTACCTCCGGTTATCAGGATAACCTGTGTTTCTTCATCCGCTATCCACTTCGAAAGTGCCGCGCGAATCTGGTAAACATCATCGATCACAATTTCTCGATGGCAGAGTTCATGTCCAGCTTCTTTAAGGCTCTCGATCAGAAAATCTCCGGAGGTATCCGTCTCAATTGAACGCGTGTCGGAGACCGTGAGAACACTTATTTTAAGCGGGATCAGTGTTTGCGTGCATTGTTTACTCATGGTGATACCGTGCTTGTGGCCTTGCCGCATATTATGGGCGCTGCAAGACAATTTTAAAACCGTAAACACGCTCCGCGATGGATTTACTATACTCTCTTTAGAGCGCACTGCTAGATGACGCGTCGAGGATGCTTGGCGCGAGTTATACTAAAAACAAAATAAGTAAAAGGAAGCCAAGGCATGTCTTCTAGAGAGCAATGGTATGAGTATCTGAACGAGCCATCGCAACGGTCACTCATAGCATGGGTTGTTAACCTTACTATTGCAGGCGCGATCTTCTTTAATATGGTCGAAGTGCTGCTGGTTTCGGTTGAGCGGGAGGCGAATCCGCAATACGTTTCAGCAGTGCATGTTTCAGCATTCTTTACGCTGATTTTTGTGATGGATTATTTTGCGCGGATTTGGGTGGCAGCGGAAGCTCCGCAAGAACATGGCAAAACAATCGTCAACAAGCGGGTGAATTACATATTTTCCCCGATGGGAATCATTGACCTGTTTTCATTTTTACCGGGACTGATATTAATTTTGATGCCCGAGAGCGCGGCTTACGATTTCAGCTTTCTTAAGGTAATGACCACTATTCGTATTCTCAAGCTAACACGTTATTCAGCATCGCTCGCAATTCTGGCTGCGGTTTACAGGGAGAATTTCTCGACACTGTTTGCAGCAATGGTGATCATGATTATTCTCAGTTTTACCGCAGCCACAGGCGTCTATATTTTTGAGAGGGTTGCACAACCTGATGCGTTTGGGTCTATTCCAAGTTCCATGTGGTGGGCGCTGGTGACACTAACCACTGTTGGATACGGAGACGTTGTGCCTATTACTCTTGGCGGAAAACTCTTTGGCGCTGTCGTTATGATTGCCGGTGTGGGTATCGCGGCAATTCCGGCTGGTGTGTTCGCCTCATCCTTTGTGCGTTTGATTCGGGATCACGATCGCAAGCGACGGGTATCGAGACATAAAAAGGTATTGTCCAAGGAAATGCATGAATCACTCAAAGGTATCGATTTGACTGGCTCAGAAAAACATGAGGTGGAGTTCCTGATTCACGAATATGAATTGACGCTAGAGCAAGCAATTAACGTGGTCGATCACTATCGCACCTAGTGCCTTTACGAGGTTAGGAGCAGGGCGTCGTCGTCAACGGCACCATAGTTCTTATGGAACTGATCCAGCAAATCTTGAGTGGTTAGACCTTTACGGTCCTCTCCGTGCACATCCAGAGCCACTTTTCCCTGATGCAGCATGATTGTTCTATCGCCAACAGATAATGCTTGCGACATGCTGTGTGTCACCATGAGAGCAGTAAGTTGAGACTCACTAACAATGTCCTTGGTCAGTTCAAGTATGAACGTCGCTGTTTTCGGGTCGAGGGCAGCTGTGTGCTCATCAAGCAGCAGCAGTTTCATCGGCTGGAGCGAGGCCATGAGCAAGCTTACGGCTTGTCTTTGTCCTCCGGATAGCAACCCGATCTTGTCGTTCAGGCGATGCTCAAGCCCGAGTTGCAGGAGCTTGAGCTTGTCCCGAAAGCGGTTTCGGTATCCACGCTTGGCTGCAATGCCAAGTCCTCGCGTTTTTGTACGAGCCTGAGCAAGCGCAAGATTTTCCTCTATGGTCAGATCTTCACAGGTTCCCATAAGCGGATCCTGAAAAACCCGAGCAATCAAGGGCGCTCGTTTCGCCACGGGCCACTGGCTAATGTCTGTCTGATCCAGACGAACCGAACCTTTCGGGCTTAGAAACTCACCCGCCAAAGCATTGAGGAGAGTTGATTTGCCTGCTCCATTACTGCCGATGACGGTAATGAACTGACTTTCCGGAATATGCAGATCGATTCCCCTCAGCGCCTTGTTTTCCAAAGGCGTGCCCGGATTGAAGGTAATTTTGAGGTCATTAATGTCTATCATGCCCTGGCTGCCTTAAATTTCGATTTGATGTTCGGCATGACAATGGCCAAGGTGACCAGTACCGCTGTAATCAAGTTCAGGTCCTGTGCTTTAAGTCCGAGCACATCGCCATTGAGCGCGAAAGCAATCACCAGACGATAAAGTATCGAGCCAACAACACAGGCCAGAGCCCATAAAAGAATGGTTCTGGTTGGAATCAGGGCCTCACCCCCAATCACCGATGCAAGTCCGATCACAATCACGCCGACTCCCATCGTCACATCTGCGCTACCCTGACTTTGCGCAAACAATGCGCCAGCAAGTGCGACGAGCGCATTTGAGAGCGCCATTCCCAATACGATCATCAAGCTTGTATTTACTCCATTTGCTTTTGCCATTCTCGGGTTTGAACCCGTTGCCCGCATCGCCAGACCGATCTCGGTTTTAAGAAATGCGACCAGTAGCCCAAGAACAATAAAAGCGAGAATTCCGAAAGCAATGGGGTAGGCGATGTAATAGGGTAGTGAAAGATTGTCGAGAGGTGTCAGCAGCGTATCTACGCCAAGCAAGGCCTTGTTCGGGCCGTCCATAATGCGGAGGTTGATTGAGTACAAGGCAATCATGGTGAGAATGGAGGCGAGCAAGTGAAGAATTTTCAGCTTTACGTTAAGCAGTGCGGTGATGACCCCGGCGCAAGACCCGGCAAGGCAGGCCATGAACGTGGCGATCCATGGGTTTATCCCGCCAACAATGGCGCTGGCGGCAACGGCCGCCCCAAGCGGGAACGAACCATCAACGGTAAGATCGGGGAAATCCAATATTCGGAACGAGATGAAGATGCCCAGTGCAACCAGGGCGAAAATAAATCCCGTTTCAAGCGCGCCGAAAAACGCAAAGCTGCTAATCATTTTGTTGCCTTGTTACTGAATAATCTCTTTTGCACGTTCTGTCAGAGTTGCAGGTAACTGAATGCCCATGGCTTCAGCTGCACCCGGATTCAGGTAGAGCTCCGTTTTATCTACGCCTTGCACAGGAATTTCACCTGGCGCTTTGCCATTCAGTACTTCAGCGACGATTGCACCAGTTTGGCGACCTACATCGTAGTAGTTGAAACCCAGCGCAGCAATTGCGCCACGTTTAACGCTGTCTGTATCTGCAGCGATGACCGGAATGTCTGTTTGTTCTGCAATTTTCAGCACGCCTTCAAGTGCAGAAATCACCGTGTTGTCTGTCGGCAAATAGATGACATCAACTTTACCGACCAAAGAGCGCATTGCGGTCTGAACATCTGCAGACTTAGGAGATGCTGCTTCAACCACTTCCAGACCCTGACTTGGGGCGTGAAGCTTTACAAGCTCAACCAGAGACACCGAGTTTGCTTCGCCCGGGTTGTAGATCACGCCCAATTTTTTGGCACTAGGTACGATCTCTTTTACCAATGCCATGTGCTTATCGACTGGAGTCAGGTCGGAAACACCGGTAACACGCGCACTTGGTTTGTCCCACGCTTCGACCAGCTTTGCAGCCACCGGATCGGTCACGGCGCTGAAGATAATATTGCTGTTGCGTGCAGACGCAACCATCGCCTGAGCAGAAGGCGTTGCAATTGCAACGATGACATCAGGATTGCTGCCCGCGAATTTCTTTGCAATCTGTGCAGCGGTTGTTGGATTGCCTTGTGCGCTTTGGTATTCCCACTTGAGATTTTCGCCTTCCTTAAAACCGGCCTCTTCGAGGGCATCTTTAACGCCTTGACGTACAGAATCCAGTGCAGGGTGTTCAACGATCTGGGTAATTGATACATGCTTTTCCTCAGCGATTGTTTGGAAGCTGAGAGTAGATGCCAAAAGTGCGGATGCGAGTGCTAGACGTTTTGAAATGTTCATAAAATTCCTTATCAGTCTCTATTTATTGTTTTGATTACTGTGTAAAAACTCTTTCTTTGGGGGCTTTTGCAGCCAAAAACTCGAAAATTATCCGCCTATGAGATAACAAACACAACCAGTTGCTTTGGGCCGTGCGCTCCATATGCCAACGTTTGTTGGATGTCGGCTGTTTTTGAAGGGCCGGATATCAAGATAATGTTGCTTGGTAGATTGTTTGCCAGGAAGCGAGTGCTTGCAAAAGCACTCTCCAGATCACTAGTGATATTGTTCTTTTTTACTACGAGTATATTCGCAGGTGGAACAAGGCTGAGGGTTCTTGGTTGGTAAGCGCTTGCTTCCAACAATAGAGCCCCTTTATCGCTTATGCCCAACTCGGCGTAGCAGACACTCAGTTCAACTTTGTTGAACAGGGTAGTTTTGTCAAGTTCAGCGATATCAAGAAGTGTGACGGACCCTCTTAGGGACTCCTTCAGCTCGGACAACGCCGGATGATCAGATACGCAAACGCCCTGTTCTGTATCGTTTACGGTGAGCCATTGTCTGATTGCTTCGATAAGCCCGGCTTCTGTTGTCTCATGGACTTCGGCGTGGTTCTGGTTAAGTAAATCCTTGAAGCGCTGGATGTCAACCGCCTCGCAGCCCCGTTCTTCAGGAAAACAGAGAGCAGGCTTCTCAAGCGGGGCTCGAGACCGGGCGCGTCTCAGCTTGTTGAGGATTTCCTGTTTTGCTGAGCCGGTCATGAATTACGCTCTTTCATTTGTTCGGAGAAACCGGATTTTGCCGGTTTCGGAAAGGTACGTGAGCTTGTCCAGGAGGCAGGTTTTGGAAACGGTATATAGTGCGCCAGTTTTGAAAGAAAGCTTAACAGCCGGTGTCGTTTTGGTCCCTCGTAGAAGAAAGCCCATGTCCTCCAAAGGAGCAATTCCATACGCCTCGGTTGCAGTCTTTTTTCTCTCAAGTCCCTGATCAAATCGGGCAAAGGTATCTTGACCGGGCAGGCTTCCCCGCATGCGCCGTTTAATGAACAAGCATCCAGCAAGTCACCCTTTGCATCGAGCCCTTCAATTTGTGGCATCACAACCTGCCCGATTGGGCCGGGATAAGTGCTGCCATAGGCATGTCCGCCAATTCTGGTATAAACCGGACAGTGATTCATGCAGGCGCCGCAACGGATGCAAGCCAGGGTTTCATTGAGGTGCTGGTCGGAATACATGTCGCTCCGTCCATTGTCGAGAAGTACCAGATGCACTTGTCTAGGGCCGTCAGTTTCATCAGGCTTTCGGGGCGAGTTGATGATGTTCAGGTAGGTCGTCATGAGCTGGCCGGTCGCCGAACCGGTCAATAAGCTTAGTAAGGGCGGGAGTTCCTGAAAGCTTGGAAGAACTTTTTCTATGCCCATGAGCGCGACATGTATTTTCGGCACGCCGGTAGACATTCGGCCGTTTCCTTCATTTTCGACCAGGCAAAGTGAGCCTGTTTCAGCTATTGCAAAATTAACTCCGCTAATGCCCATGTCTGCTTCCTTGAACTTCTCACGCAGCACTTTGCGACCAATGCCGATGAGGTCGTCAACGCTGGAGTTTTGAGTATCCTCATGAAGCTCTCGGGCGAAGAGCTCAGCGATTTGTTCTTTCGTTTTGTGAATCGCCGGCATGATGATGTGCGAAGGCGTTTCATGATCGAGCTGCACAATATATTCGCCCATGTCTGATTCAATACATGCGATGCCGAGGGATTCCAGATGGGCATTCAGCTCGATCTCCTCGCTTGCCATGGATTTTCCTTTCACCACGTTTTTAACATGGTTGGCCCGTGCAATGTCCGCGATGATGGTTCGGGCGTGTTCGGCGTCTTTGGCCCAGTGTACCTGTATGCCGTTCGCGGAACAGCTTTGATCCAATTGTTCTAGTAGCTCGGGAAGCTGCTGCAAAACGGAATGCCGTATAGCTGCGCCCTGTTCCCGCAGCTGATTCAGATCAGTGTCAGCAAATGCGGCTCTGCGCTTGTGCTGCAGAAAGTCCATTGCTCCACGGAAGTTTTGTCGCAGCTCCGTGTTTGCCAAAGCGTCGATTGCGTTGATTCGGAACTCATTGCTCATTGCTGACACCATAGGTCCGAGCCAACGCGTTACAGATGTGTTCGCCCCTAAGTTTGATGCCATGCTTCTCGCTGTAACCGTTCAGATGCATCAAACAGCCACAATCACCGGAAACGAATTGATCAATTTGACCGGCACTCAGGTGTTTTATTTTATCTTGCGCCATAGCGCTGGAAATTTCGGGCGCTTTCACCGAAAAGGTACCACCAAATCCGCAGCACTCATGGCCGTATGCAGGCTCGCCCGCACTATCCTTGATGAGTCGCGATGCTTCAAGCCACGCAGTGTTGCACTTTAGAGCGCGCTGAGCCGAGCATGATATATGAAGCCTGTGCTCTGATTTGTCAGCTTCCGGGCTTTGTTCGGAAGCTGGCTTCGCAGGCAGGTGTGGCAGCAGGAAGGTGATGGCTTCGTGGCAGCGTTTCGCCAGTGCCAGGGCTTTTTGGTGGTAGTTCTGATCTGAGCGAAACATTTCGGGATAATGTCGAATCAGCATGTCTGCGCAGGATGCAGAGGGAACAAGTACCGGGATATCGAATTCTGACAATAGTTCGATGGTTTTCTTGGCTACTATTTTAGCCTCGCCTTTTGCGCCCGAGTTGAAAGCGGGCTGACCACAGCAGCTCTGGTATTTTGGCAGCACGACCTCAAAGCCCGCCAGCTCAATTAGTGCAACGCAATCCATCCCGACCTGCGGGTAAAGATGTTCGACCAGGCAAGTTGAAAACAGGTATACCCTTTGGCTCATGCATGCTCACTACTGTTGTGCGTCGTCGTTGTTTGAGTTCAGTTCGACAAGCGGAAGGCTCATGTTCAGGGCGTCAACATCAATTCCCCGTGCATCCAGCCAATCGCTGTTGCGTGCGACCTCAAAACCATTTAATGCACCAAGCTGCTCAACCAGTTCCTGATTTCGGCCGCTTCTGTTCAGGTTGACCATCGCGCGTTGTAATTTGTTGATCGAATAAAAAGGTACTCTAGGATGGGATATAAAAGCAAAGGGAGCGAACCCTGGTGTTTCCCAGAGAATCTTTAATTGTTCCTGTCGGTCTGGTGAAAGAGCATAGAAGCTCGATTCAGCGATGCTGATGGCTCTGACCTGACCACTTGCCAATCCGTTAAAAAGTGCTTCTTCGTTTTCGAATAGTTGCATCGGCAATTCAATATCCAATCGCTTCAGACTATAGCGGGTGATTATGCTGGATGAATAATTGAGAATTGAGTCGAAACCTGTAATGCCGGTTTCGATGTCCCTAAGTGTGCGGGCTTCATCCAGTTTCCTTACGATAATCAGCGCTCGCAAAGGTTGCGCCTTGCGCTTGGCAAGAGCGCGATAGTTCTGGGCGTCAGCAGCAGTCAAAAACTGAAGAGGCGTTGTATACGCGATGTCGTATTTCCCCAATGCAAGATTTCGCTCAAATTCCAATTGGCTATCTGGCATCTCCAGATTGAGTTGCAAGCCGGTTTTCTGTTCCAGTTGTTTGGTCAGGGACTTCCATACTTGCGCACGAGAGGGCATGTCCTGTTTAGGCACATAAATAACCCGGGTTTTGAGAACTTTGCTCTCGGCATTTTCAAAGCGCTTGTCGTAAGCGGGCGTCGGGTCGGGCGCTTCCGGGGTGATGCCAAAGTTCAATCCTTGAGCAAGACCAGGGCTTGTGCGCAGAAACACTACGACAAGGAGGAAGAACCGAAGGGATAACAGAAAAGATTTCATTTAGCTCGCAATGGCGTAGATCGGAATAAACTTAAGCTGAGCCTGCAGTTTAGCATTGAAACGACGTATCTTTATATTACGTGGTCTGCAAATAATGGCGTCGATTGTTGTTCTCGACTAAACTTCGCGGCCATAAACGATGGTCTGAAAACAAGTGTGAACGAAGGAATTTAGTTTGTGACGGGGTCGAGATTCTGGTAATCTGACGTCCCATCATTGAGATGCAAAATCTCATCCCTTCTAGCAAGTTTTTTGTAGCAGTTTACTAGTAGTTTGGTAATCACGTTAGAGCGTCCTTCCTTTCCGTTTGGGCGTGTGATTGGTTGAGTCAGAGAGATTGACAGGGTTTACATGACACGCTTTATATTCGTCACAGGTGGTGTGGTTTCATCGTTGGGCAAAGGGATTGCTTCGGCTTCTCTGGCAGCTATTTTGGAAGCGCGTGGTTTGAAAGTCACGATGCTTAAGTTGGATCCTTATATTAACGTTGATCCGGGGACCATGAGTCCGTTTCAGCATGGTGAAGTTTTTGTGACTGAAGATGGCGCAGAAACTGACCTGGATCTTGGGCACTACGAGCGCTATATACGCACCAAGATGACCAAGCGTAACAACTTTACGAGTGGTCGGGTTTACGAAGACGTCATTCGCAAGGAGCGTCGGGGAGATTATCTTGGCGGTACGGTTCAGGTAATTCCTCATATTACTGATGAGATCAAGCGCCGCGTAGTTGAAGGTGCGAACGGTTACGATGTAGCGCTGGTTGAAATTGGCGGAACAGTGGGCGACATTGAGTCGCAGCCTTTTCTTGAAGCAGTACGTCAACTGAAAATCGAAGTCGGTTCAAATCGTGCGATGTTTATGCATCTGACTCTGGTGCCTTACATTGCGACTGCAGGCGAAACCAAGACCAAGCCAACGCAGCACTCTGTAAAAGAAATGCGCTCTATTGGTATTCAGCCAGACATTCTGGTTTGTCGTTCTGATCATGAAATTGATGATTCTTCTCGTCGTAAAATCGCACTCTTCACTAACGTGGAAGAGCGAGCTGTTATTCCATTGCAGGATGCCAGTAGCATCTACCTGATTCCCAGAATGCTGCATGAGCGTGGTCTCGACAGTATTATCTGTGAGCGCTTCAATCTTGATTGTGGTCCGGCAGATTTGAGTGAGTGGGATGAGGTCGTAGAGGCCGAAGCGAATCCTGAACAGGAAGTGACCATTGCGATGGTCGGCAAATACATGGAGCTGCTTGATGCCTACAAGTCAGTTATTGAAGCGCTAAAGCATGCAGGCCTTCGCAACCGCACCAAGGTGAAGATCCGTTACGTTGACTCGGAAACAATTATTGATGAAGGTACCGCGCAAATTGAGGATGTCGACGGCATTCTGGTTCCGGGCGGCTTTGGTCATAGAGGTGTGGAAGGCAAGATCCGTACAGTGAAGTTCGCTCGCGAAAATAAAATCCCATACCTCGGTATTTGTCTGGGCATGCAGGTTGCGGTGATAGAATATGCCCGTCATGTTGCAGGGCTTGAAGGTGCCAACAGCACGGAGTTCGATGCAAAGAGCGCTTATCCTGTTGTTGGTCTGATCACTGAGTGGAAGGATCAAAGCGGAGCGGTTGAGCAACGTTCAGATTCATCGGATCTTGGTGGGACGATGCGGCTTGGCTCTCAAGAGTGCCATTTGGAACCGGGTTCCAAAGCGGCAGAAGCCTATGGTAAGGAGCGCGTTAACGAGCGCCATCGTCACCGTTATGAAGTGAACAATAACCTGCTTCCAAAACTTACTGATGCCGGTTTGATTGTCTCTGGCCGCTCATCGGACGGTGCTTTGGTTGAAGTTGTTGAAGTGCCGGATCATCCCTGGTTTGTGGCATGTCAGTTCCATCCGGAATTTACATCAACTCCTCGAGACGGTCATGGGCTCTTTGAAGGCTTTGTAAAAGCCGCTCTTAAAAACAAGGCGAAATAAGGCAGCATAATGGCCCAAAAAACAGTGAAGGTTGGCGATATCGAGATCGCTAATGACAAACCCTTTGTTTTGTTTGGCGGCATGAATGTACTGGAGTCGCGCGAGCTTGCTATGCAAATCGCAGCCAAGTACGTTGCTGTGACTTATAAGCTTGGTATTCCCTACGTATTTAAAGCTTCCTTTGACAAGGCAAATCGCTCCTCCATTCATTCCTTTCGGGGGCCAGGTCTCGAAGAGGGGTTGCGTATTTTTGAGGATGTCAAAGCGGAGTTTGGTGTACCTGTTATCACTGATGTGCATGAACCTTATCAGGCTGCGCCGGTTGCTGAAGTCTGTGACATCATCCAGTTACCCGCTTTCTTGTCTCGTCAAACGGATTTGGTGAGTGCCATGGCAAAAACGAATGCCGTGATCAACATTAAAAAGGCGCAGTTTCTAGCACCGCAGGAGATGCAGCACATTCTGAATAAGTGTGTTGAGGCAGGTAACGAACAGCTTATTTTGTGTGAACGCGGATCAAGCTTTGGTTATAACAATCTGGTGGTCGATATGCTGGGCTTTGGTGTCATGAAGCGTTTCGAATACCCGGTGTTCTTTGATGTGACACATTCGCTGCAACAACCTGGAGGCAGACCGGATTCTGCTGGTGGTCGTCGAGAACAGGTGACGGATTTAGCTTTGGCCGGTATGTCGCAAGGTCTGGCAGGGCTGTTTTTGGAAGCGCACCCTGATCCGAGTCAGGCGAAGTGCGATGGCCCTTGTGCTTTGCGTCTCGAACAGTTGGAGCCTTTCCTCGCTCGCGTCAAAGCCATTGATGAGCTGGTAAAAAGTTTTAAACCTTTGGATACCGCCTGAGCGGACCATTTTGTATTAGTTGGAGAAATAGTAAATGTATCAAATCGCAGATATTAAAGGCCGCGAGGTTATGGACTCGCGTGGCAACCCGACTGTTGAGGCGGATGTCATCCTGGAATCTGGCGTTGTAGGAACGGCTTGTGCACCTTCTGGCGCATCTACCGGCTCACGTGAAGCTTTGGAACTTCGTGATGGAGATAAGTCACGTTACTTGGGTAAAGGTGTCCTGAAAGCTGTTGCCGGCATCAATAACGATATTCGTGAAGCGTTGCTTGGTAAAGATGTTACTGACCAGCGGGCACTAGACCAAATTATGATTGATCTCGATGGTACTGAGAACAAGGCAAAGTTGGGGGCGAATGCTATTTTGGCTGTTTCCCTTGCTGCGGCTAAAGCTGCTGCGCAGGCAAAAGGTGTGGAGCTTTACGAGCATATTGCCGAGATCAACGGCACGGCAGGCCAGTTTTCAATGCCTGTTCCGATGATGAATATTCTCAACGGTGGTGAGCACGCAGACAACAATGTCGATATCCAGGAATTTATGGTTCAGCCAGTTTCTGCGCCAAGCTTTGCAGAAGCTTTGCGGGCCGGTGCTGAAATCTTCCACGCACTTAAAAAGGTGTTGAAGGCACAGGGTTTGAATACCGCTGTGGGCGATGAAGGTGGCTTCGCTCCGAATCTGGCATCTAATGCAGATGCGCTTGCAGTTATCAAAACTGCGATTGCTGACGCTGGTTATGTCCTGGGTGATGAAATTACTTTGGCTCTCGATTGTGCCTCATCGGAGTTTTATAAAGACGGTAAGTATGATTTAAGCGGTGAGGGTAAGGTATTTACCTCTGAAGGCTTTAGTGATTATCTGGCAGAACTGTGTGAGGCATATCCGATTGTGTCAATTGAAGATGGCCAGGATGAGTCGGATTGGGATGGCTGGAAGTACCAGACAGAGCGTTTGGGTGACAAAGTCCAATTGGTTGGTGACGACTTGTTTGTTACGAATACCAAAATTCTTAAAGAAGGTATCGACAAGAACATCGCGAACTCCATTCTTATCAAGTTCAATCAGATAGGCAGTCTGAGCGAGACTTTGGATGCAATTCAAATGGCGAAAGATGCTGGCTATACAGCGGTCATTTCGCATCGTTCGGGTGAAACCGAAGACACGACTATTGCGGATCTTGCGGTAGGTACCTGCGCCGGCCAGATTAAAACAGGTTCGCTCTGCCGTTCTGACCGTGTTGCCAAATACAACCGTTTATTGCGGATCG
>DAITOW010000002.1:42479-44091 GCA_036833965.1 Oleiphilaceae bacterium | reverse complement strand
CGAATGGACGTGTTTTGCTTTGAAATCGCAGCGTCGACATCTCGAAGGGGATATCCTGAAATAATTTGTCTTAGCGTTAGTTAAGATAGTAGGCATTGTGAATGAGTCGCGGCAGCAGATCCTTACTGTCTTCCGTGCTGATGCGGGACGTTGCTGTGACCAGTTTGTTTTCTGCCGGTTGCTTGTTCTCATTGTTATCAAAAGCCTGCACCAGGCCCATCGAGAAAAAGACAGAATTGTAGGTGTCCGTTGGGCGTAATCTGCTTTGCAGTAAACCATCCAGGATGTCGGGATTTTCCTTGCTGTCGTAGGACTCACGCACTGTGCCCTTGGCAATGGGCGCATCTGAGCGCACGATTTCCTTCACTGCGGTATCAATGTGCGTGATCAGGTCAGACTTTGTTTTCAGTAGCGCAAGTGCCTCGGCCGCTGTTTGGGTGGCCTGAATGTCGTCTTTGTATTCATAGACTCGCGCTGTTTCGGCGATAAACGAGAGTAGCCTTGCTTTGGCGCGATGCTGTGTTTCACAGTCTGTATTGCCGATGCATGGCAGATGTTTGGAAAGCGCAATGCTGTCATTGAACTGATCGAACAGCCGCTCAACAGCCAAGTGCGAACCAAAACTTACGACAATGGATTGATCATCACTCTCTGCGCGGCGCAGCGGCGCATAGAGTACTTCTTTGTTCGGATACTCCACTTTGATCACCGCATCTATGCGTGGCTCAAACTTCTCGATGAACTCCAGTTTACAACCTGGGGCATTGGGCTTTAGAAAATCGGCACGCGGTTTTGCAGAATATTCGGGGAGATTGGATGGACGTCCTTCCCGGAAATCAAAACTGAGCTGAACAACGGTGATGGATGAGCAGTCGATGTTGTCTGCAGTAATGATATTCTCCGCTCCAGACACCTGTTTCATCATTCGGGATGTTGCTTCAACAGTGACAGGTACATCCACAATATCAAGGCTGGGATCGCCGCTGCCCCTGTCGGGATTATCGAAACTATTGCTGCCGGAGCCCGGGACACCACAAGCGCTCAGCAAAACGCTGGTTAAAACCGCGCAGGGTAGGACGAAGGACGATAAAAATGTGCGTGAACGTAACAACATAGCGAGGCAAAACGACCGGCGAATCAATACATCAATCATAGCATGAAGCCGACAAGTTGCGTTTGAACTTGTCGTTATTTTGAGTCTTGGAAGTTTTGCTGAAAATGCTGAAAAACAAATCGCGGGTTTCAATTTGCCGGGGCGTGGGTAGCGAGCACATGATCGCCACACTCAATGAGTTCTTCAACCGCCTCAAGTAATTGCTCAATGATGGTGTTGAGGCTTGATTCATCTTGATTTGTTTTCAGCGAGTCTTCAGAGCGATAGGCTAAATAACGGAGCTTGGGGATGCCACACAGCAAGGTGACGCCGTGCAGTTTGTGGACCGAATGCAATAGCCGGGTTTTATCGTTGGCTTTAAAGCTCGTGCTGATGTCCTTTTTTGCTTCCGGTAAGGTGAGAAACAGTTTTTGGGCAAATTCTCTGGCCAGCGACTCGTTACCGTTGCTGAGGTGCACAGACTCGGCCCAGTCGAAAATCGGTAAATGTTCTGAATCC
>DAITOW010000002.1:34357-42379 GCA_036833965.1 Oleiphilaceae bacterium | reverse complement strand
CAGGGCTGTCAATACGCTGTGTCTCGGGGAGATAGCGCAGGATGATCGCCTGAAGCTTGGCTTCGTCCAAAGGTTTGGTAATCAGGTCGATGAAACCCTGTTTTATAAATTCGCTTTTTTCGCGTGGCAGTGCGTAAGCGGTCAGCGCGACGATATTGCCGGCTTCCCGATATTGACCAAAGTTCCTTAATGCCTTCAGACAGGCAACGCCGTCCATATCGGGCATTTGAATGTCCATCAATATAAGGGGGTAAAAATGCTTCCTGCACAGTGCAAGTGCCTCTTCTCCACTTTCTGCCAGATCGACTTCAAGACCCATTTCGTTGACCAATGCGCGCACCAGTGACAAGTTCATGTCGTTGTCGTCAACCGCGAGTATTCGATGCTTGCTGCTGAGCAAAGCGAGCTGACCTGTGATGTGTTTGCCCGGCTCGCTTTCAGCCACCTGGCCTTTTCCTGTTAGGGTTTGTGCAATGGGTAGGGCAAGCATACTGGCGATGCTGTGACTCAGGCCTATGACCGTCGCCGGCTTCAAGGCATGCGTGTCGCAAACGGAAAGAACCGGGTGGTCATAATTCTTGAGTGTCGGCGTGAAAAGCAGAGTCTGAACATGCTCAGCCTTGATTCGTTCCAGTGCTTCGGTCGTTTCGGGAGCGTCTAAATCGGACTCATTGAGACAAATCAAGGCAATACTGTTTTCCGGGCTCGACAGCTTTGCTGCAGCATCCGTAAGTGCCTTGAGACTATCGTGCGCTTTCGTCGCGATATTCAGGCTGGAAAGAATATGATGAATGCTCTGCCGAGAGGTGCGCTGAGGCTCGTAAAGCAGACAATCCAAATCAGCCTCAAAGTTTGGAGCCGAGATTGCCGCGAGTTCTTCACCGCCTTTTTCTGCCAATAGTTCTTCGTCCAGAGGGAGAGTGAACCAGAACGTTGCTCCTTTGCCTTGCTCGCTCTCAAAGTCTATGTCTCCGCCCATTTCATGCACCAGACCCCGGCAAATACTTAGGCCCAGTCCGGTTCCTCCGAACTGTCTGGCGGTCGAGGCATCGGCCTGTGAAAATGCTTTGAAAATATTGGTTTGCTCGACAGAGGACAACCCGATGCCGGTATCGCTGATCGCTATCTTCAGATTGCCCGACTCACTATCAATACTGTCATCAAGCATTACACGAATAATGACTTCGCCCTGATTGGTAAACTTGACCGCATTGTTGACCAGATTGGTAATTACCTGCTTCAAGCGCAGAGAATCGCCAACAATAAGGCGCGGTGCATCCTCATAGTAGAGGTAATTCAGTTCCAGCCCCTTGTGGTGCGCGGATGGCGCGAGCATCACCACAATGTCTTCTATCAGTTCATGAAAGTTCAACGCTTCCTGCTCAAGCTCAAATCGTCCTGCTTCGACCTTTGAGAAATCAAGAATGTCATTGATGATCATCAACAGCACTTCCGAAGACTTTTGTATGGCGCGCAGGGTATCGGCCTGCTGGGAGTTCAGAGGGCTGCGCATCAGGATTTTTGCAAAACCGATGATGCCGTTCAGAGGGGTTCTGATTTCGTGGCTCATATTCGCCAGAAACTCACTTTTGGCATTGTTCGCCTGAATCGCGTGTTTGCGTGCGATATCCAGTTCGACATTCTGGATTTCAATCGTTTCAAGCGTTTCCCGCAGGTCACGGGTGGTTTGCTCGATTTCTTCGGTAATGTCGGTACGGTAGTTGTACATTTGCGTACCAATATCCACCAAAAGCTCTTCAATGACCGCAAGATCCTGGTGCTTGAAATTGCCTAATTCAAGCTCTTTTGTCCCGGCATGAACATCCGCCAATATTTTCTCAAAGCTGCGCAGATACTTAACAAGCAGGCTGGTGAGATAGCGCGAGACTGCGAACGACACGAAAGCGGCAAACAGGAAGATGACGATGCCGGTCCGAACGACCTTTCTCTTCGCGGCAATCAGAGACTTGCGATCGGCAAGAGCAATTAGCCATATTTTTTCCGCAGAGCCGGCTTCGCCAATTGTATTGATCGCTTCAATGTAGACGGAGTATTGTCCGCGCTCGAGCAAGAGATTGCCTTCCCGCGGAAACTCTGAAGGGTTGATCGGCGGTGTATAGGTTTCTCCGGCGTGACCGATGATTCGTCGTTCGCTGTCGATGAGTGATACGTTTTGTATGAGATCGGCGCGGGCCAATAATTCGGCTTGTCTTGCCAGTGATTTCGGATCATATGTGCCAGTCTCGCTAATGGCTTCTTTGGAGGAAAAAACGAGATTTTGAATAGATGTTTCGTAAGCGAGTTGACGGTGCTTGAGGGCTGTGGTGGCAACATAGGTTGTTACAAGCAGCGATGCAGACATCAGTCCGGTGACACTGATGATTAGAATTCGGGCTTTGAGCGTCAGTAGTCTCATACGTCGATGAATCTTTATTCTTTTCTTTTGCGGGGGATATTATCACGCATTTGAGAGTCTTAGAGTGTATCATTGCGCATTAATTTCGGTGCCGTGTTTAGTGAGAGGAAAATGAGCTTCCCGACAATCGAAGATTATGTAGGAAACACCCCCCTGGTTCGGTTGCAGCGTTTGCCGGGCAATACTTCAAACACCATTCTGGTGAAGCTGGAAGGTAATAACCCGGCAGGTTCGGTGAAAGACCGGCCGGCCATGAGCATGATCCAGCAAGCTGAGAAACGTGGTGATATCAAGCCCGGAGATACCCTGATCGAGGCGACGAGCGGCAATACCGGTATTGCTCTGGCGATGGCCGCAGCGATCAAGGGTTACAAAATGATTCTCATTATGCCGGATAACGCCACCGAAGAGCGCAAAGCTTCTATGGCCGCTTACGGAGCAACGCTGGTGCCCGTCACCCAGGAAGAGGGCATGGAAGGCGCGCGCGATCTTGCACTGAAAATGCAAGCGGAAGGCAAGGGCCTGGTCCTGAACCAGTTCGGTAACATGGATAATCCGCTTGCCCACTATACAGGCACCGCACCGGAAATCTGGCAGCAGTCACAGGGCAAGATCACCCACTTTGTGAGTTCTATGGGAACCACGGGAACCATTATGGGCTGCTCCCGATATTTTAAAGAGCAAAACCCCGATATCCAGATTATTGGTTTGCAGCCGGAAGATGGTGCGTCCATTCCCGGCATACGACGTTGGCCAAAAGAGTATTTGCCTACTATTTTTGAAGCAGATCGCGTGGACAAAATTATCGACATGGGGCAGGAAGAGGCCGAAAACACGATGCGGGCATTGGCTGCAAAAGAGGGTATTTTTTGCGGTGTCTCTTCAGGCGGCTCTGTGGCCGCTGCCTTGCGCCTGAATCAGGAGCTTGAAAATGCGGTAATCGTCGCCATTATTTGTGACCGTGGTGATCGTTACCTTTCATCGGGTGTGTTTCCGGCACACTAATCATTCATACAATGTGAAGACCTGGCCGGCATTCAATACCGGTCAATTCTGGCGCTTTAAGTAATAAGTGCTGACACTAACAGGCGATACGGCAAGAAAAATATGGCAAGAAGACGTAGGAAGAAGCTCCCCCAGGAACCCCTTGAGTGTGTAATCACCGGAGGCATAAGTCATGAAGGGCGGGGCATTGCCAAGCTTGATGGTAAGACACAGTTTGTAGACGCTGCGCTGCCCGGAGAGCGTGTGATGGCGCAGTATGTTGAACAGCGTGGCAAGTTTGATGAGCTTCGAACCGTTGAGGTGCTTGAGGCTTCGTCCGAGCGTGTGACGCCACCTTGCGCTGCCGCCGAGATTTGTGGCGGTTGCAGCTTACAGCACATGGATACCGACGCGCAGATCCGGTTCAAGGAAAACACCTTGCGCGATCATTTCAAACATTTTGGCGATCTCGAACCTGAACAATGGGTTGAGCCGATGACTGGCCCAACACAGGGCTATCGTGGCAAAGCACGCCTTGGTGTGCGCTATGTTGCCAAGAAAGAATCGGTACTTGTTGGCTTTCGTGAAAAACGCAGCGGCTTTCTTGCAGACATGCAGCAGTGTGAGGTGCTCAATCCGAAAGTCGGTCATCATCTTCTGGATTTAAGGGAGCTGGTTGCCAGCTTGTCTGTTTACAGGGAGCTTCCCCAGTTTGAAGTGGCACTGGGTGAAGATGCAGGCGCTCTGGTTGTGCGTCACATGGTTGCGCTTACCGATGAGGATAGAGCGAAACTAATCGCATTCGGGCAGGAGCACGGTTTCCATATTTATCTTCAACCCAAGGGTGTCGATACCGTTCATAGAATTTGGCCGGAATCTGCATCGAAAGACGAGGACAGGTTGCATTACAGTCTGGAAACGCCAGACGGTAAGACAGTGAAGCTTGCTTTTCACCCGATGGATTTCACGCAGGTGAATGCTGAAATCAACAAGAAAATGGTGCGTCGTGCACTGGAATGGCTTGATGTACAGAAAGATGAGCGTGTACTTGATCTGTTCTGCGGACTGGGCAACTTTACCTTGCCGCTTGCGACACAGGGTAAAGAAGTTGTTGGTGTCGAGGGTGATGATGCGATGGTAATACGTGGCAAGGAAAATGCTTCCTTGAACGGGCTCGATAATCTTCGTTTTTATGGTGCCAATTTGCAGGCAGATTTCACCAAAGAAGATTGGGCGAAAGAAGGTTTTGATAAAATATTGATTGACCCACCCCGTTCCGGTGCCCTGGATGTGTGCAACCATCTGACTGCATTTGGTGCAAAACGCATTGTTTATGTGTCGTGTAACCCGGCAACATTGGCGCGAGATGCGGGAGTGATTGTGGAGAAAGGGTACCGCTTGTTGAAAGCGGGAGTGATGGATATGTTCCCTCATACCTCGCATGTCGAGTCGATTGCCCTTTTTGAGAAGGTATAACAAAGAAACGGAGACCCATGGTCAAAGTTCGAGAAGATTACATAGCAGACCGCTCACCCGAAGAGGGGATTGAGCAGTGGCTACTTGGTCTTGCAGCAGAAACACAGATCGACGACCCGGAAAAGGTGCGCGCGGCCTGTTTCGAAGCGCTTGAATACAGCAAGACCCCTTCGCATCCCGAGCGTTATTGGAGTAACTCCAAGCACGACACCTTCCTGATCGGTCTTGAAATGGCGCAGATTCTGGCGGAGTTGGATCTGGATCAGAATGCCATTATTGCCGCCATTCTTTATCGCGCCGTGCGTGAGGAAAAAGCGACCGTCGATGCCGTCCGCAAACAGTTTGGTCCTGAAGTCGCCAACCTGATTGATGGTGTATCTCAAATGGCGGCCATTTCGTCCACGCATCAGCCCTTCAAGGGCTCGGTGCTCGGTCAGAATCAGGGTCAAATAGACAACGTGCGCAAAATGCTCGTGACCATGATCGACGACGTGCGTGTTGTATTGATTAAACTGGCAGAGCGCACGTGTGCAATTCGGTCGGTCAAAGATGCGACCCCCGATAAGCGTCAACGTGTTGCAAGAGAAGTCTTTGATATCTTCGCGCCGCTCGCGCACCGACTTGGTATCGGTTATATCAAGTGGGAGCTTGAAGACCTGAGCTTCCGCTATCTGCACGAAAAAGCCTACAAGAAAATTGCCAAGCTGCTGGATGAAAAACGTATCGCGCGCGATGAGTTTATCGTCGAAGTCACCAATACCATCGAGAAAGAACTCGAGAACGCCCATATTGAGGGTGAGGTGACCGGTCGCAGCAAGCATATCTACAGTATCTGGCGGAAGATGCGCCGCAAAAATCTCGACTTTTCAGAGATTTACGACATTCGTGCTTTTCGAATTTTGGTACCCAGGGTCAGTGACTGCTATGCCGCTCTTGGGGTAGTGCACTCCCTGTGGCGACACATTCCTTACGAGTTTGATGACTACATCGCCAACCCCAAAGAAAACGGCTATCGTTCCCTGCATACCGCCGTGGTCGGGCCAGGTGGCAAGGTCATGGAAATCCAGATTCGGACGCATGAAATGCATGACGAGGCTGAGCTTGGGGTGTGCGCACACTGGCGCTACAAAGGTACGGATACCAAATCCGGCTCCATTGGCTACGAAGAAAAAATCAACTGGCTACGTCAGGTTCTGGAGTGGCAGGAGGAAGTCGGTGACGTTTCCGAGATTGCGCATCATCTCAGTGCCGATATTAACGCCGATCGCGTTTATGTGTTTACACCCAAGGGGCACGTCGTTGATTTACCGAGCGGTGCCACACCGGTAGATTTTGCCTATCGTGTGCATACTGATGTTGGTCATGCCTGCCGGGGTGCAAAAATTAACGGGCGGATTGTTCCGCTGACCTATCCGCTGCGTACTGGCGAGCAGGTTCAAATACTCACTTCAAACAATCCTGCGCCCAGTCGTGACTGGTTGAACCCGAGCCTTGGCTACATTCAGACTTCCCGTTCACGCGCGAAGGTTGTGCATTGGTTCAAGCAACAGGATCGTGACCGTAATATTCATGACGGACGCGCCTTGCTTGAAGATGAATTGAAGCGTCTGAGTATCGGCGATATTGCCTTTAAGGATTTGGCGAACGCTACCAAATACGATTCGAGCGACGATATGTTTGCTGCCATTGGCGCGGGTGATCTGAAACCTACCCAGGTCGCGCAGGCTGCGCAGCGCATACTGTCGCCAGAGCAGCAGCAGCTCAAGCTCAAATTCGAGCCGAAGCAGAAACGAAAGTCCTCAGCACAGGACGATGATATTCAGATTCGCGGTGTCGGGCGCTTGCTGACCACCCTCGCTAACTGCTGTAACCCGGTACCCGGGGATTCCATCGTTGGCTACATTACCGTTGGTCGGGGAGTTTCCATCCATCGGCAGGACTGCATGAACATGTTGCAGCTTGAGGATCATGAGCCTAATCGCGTGATTGAGGTGAGCTGGGGCACAGCGCCCGATGCGACCTACGAGGTGAATATCGAAATTTTGGCCTATGACCGTGAAGGTCTGTTGCGGGACATTACGACCGTTCTGGCAGATGACAAGGTCAACGTAACGGGTTTGCATACCTTCTCTAACAAGGACGAGCATACCGCTACGATTACTCTCACTATGGAAATAAAATCTCTGGATGCGCTTGGCCGTGTGTTAGCGAAGCTTAAACAACTGCCGAATGTGATTGAGGCGAAACGGAAGCGAAATGCCTGAGAACCAAGCACAAAATAAATACTCTCTCGAAGATTTACTCTATTTGATGTCGCGGTTGCGGGATCCGGAACGAGGGTGTCCCTGGGATGTGAAGCAAACTTTTGAAAGTATTGTTCCGCATACTCTGGAAGAAGCGTATGAGGTTGCCGAAGCCATTGAGCAGGGTGATCGGGACGAGATTCGTGATGAGTTGGGAGACCTGTTGTTCCAGGTCGTGTTTTATGCCCGAATGGCAGAAGAAGAGGGCAGCTTCGATTTTTCCGATATCGCGGATGCCATTACTACCAAGCTGGTTCGACGCCATCCGCATGTTTTCCCGAACAAAGACCTGCGGGCCTTTCATCCCGAGGGGACAAACTTCAGCGATGACCAGATAAAAGGTCAGTGGGATGCGATCAAGGCAGAAGAACGTGCCCTGAAAGCGACGCTTGGCAAACAGGAAAAAACACCCGGTATTCTGGACGATATCCCCAAAGCCTTGCCTTCCCTCGGGCGCGCCGACAAGCTCCAGCGTCGCGCAGCAAATGTCGGCTTTGACTGGGAGCACATTGACGATGTTTTCGCCAAACTCGAAGAAGAGATTGGAGAGATACGCGAAGTCATTTATCAGGCAAAGGATAAGAGCTTCCGAGAGCCAGAGATTCATGCGAGGCTCACCGATGAAGTCGGCGACCTGCTATTTTGCGGGGTAAACCTCGCCCGCTTTTTGAAAGTGAATCCTGATGAAGCCTTGCGTGGCTGTAACGACAAATTCACCAAACGCTTTAGCCATATCGAGAAAGCACTTTCTGAGCAGGGCAAAGCCTTTGAAGACTGTACCTTGAAAGAGCTTGATGCACTTTGGGATGAAGCCAAGGCTTCTGGAGCTAGAAGCTAGAAGCT
>DAITOW010000002.1:0-34257 GCA_036833965.1 Oleiphilaceae bacterium | reverse complement strand
TGAAGCGCGAGTTAAGCTTTATCATTGTTCTATTTGAGCTTGGTGTTAACGTATTTTCTCCGCCGGCGCTGGCCGGCAACAGGTCAGGGTCTTTGTCTCGCCAAAGACCCCGACACCCCAAAGGCGACCCGCAACGTCTGCGCCGTTGGACGGGGTTTTCCCTTCGATAGAGCAAATGGTGAGCAAGACTTCGATAAAGTCTTGGACTTGCACCATTTTCCCCTTCCTAACCCGGCGAGCAATGAGCTTTATTCAAGAAAGAGGCCGAGGACTGTTTGAGCGAAGCGAGTTCCGCAGGCCCTTGAATAAAGTGAATAGCGCAGCGAACCCGGAGGGCGGGTTAGTAGGGGCTGCTTGGGGATTGTTAAGGGCCTTGTCAGTACAAGGCCCTTAGCGCGCTGTCGGCCGCCGCCGACGAGAAAAGAAGAGCAAAAACTAGAAAACCAAATCAAAAATCCAAAAACCAACAACAATAAAAAACACCCCAACTATAAAGTCTGAATCACCTTATCCGGCGCGCCGAAGTATTTCTGCCCACCCTCATAATCCAGCAGCAAGCACTCGTTAAATGAAGCCACCAGAGAGCGTTCGTTGGTACAGGCAATTACCGTTTTATTTTCCAGGGGGCCGGAGTTCAATGCCGTCATTACCTTGCTGTATTCGGCGGCACATCCCAGCAAGGGCTCATCGAGCAGAAACAGGCCATGGCGCATATCACCGAGGTTGACGGCCAGTCGAAGCAGTTGTTGGATGCCGTTCGGCAATTCTGCGAGCAGGGAAGGCGTCAGCATGGTCGTGATGCTATCGGGGAAGTAGTCCTTCAAGGCAAACATCTCGAGCGACTCGCGCATGTCGCGCTCTCTCATTGCGCCGTTGTAGAGCTCAAAATTATCCCGAATCGTACCGTAGAAAAAATGGCTGTGAAACGGCACATGCTTGATGGCACGGCGCAGGCGATAGCTGTTGAACTGGCGGATATTGTAGCCTTCACAGAGCACGGTACCCTGATAGTTCGGTTCCAGGCCGCCGAGAATTCTTAGCAGGGTCGATTTTCCGCAACCGGGTGGGCCGACCACCGTCACCTTGCTGCCTGAACGGATCTTGAATTCCAGATTCGTGAGTCCGCGTGTATTGCCGGGGTAGCGGTGGGTAAGCCCTGCAACCTGAACATTGCCTTTGAACTGGTCAATGGGCGGGCTCTTCTCCAAAAAGCGTCGGTCATCGTCCAAAGACATCAGTGCATTCACCTGCTTGGCTGAGTTCTGGATTGATTTGAAACGTGTCAGCGCATTAAAGATGCCCATAATCGGAGAAAGTGCCTTCCACACCAGAATGATGATGACGATCATTGAACTTGGGTCACTGACGCCCTCCATCACGGCCAGTACCGCAACAACAATACTCGCGCTTCCGATTACCTGCGTGAGTGCCTGTCCGGTGTTTTGGATGCCGGAGTTCGTCATTTCGACATTGTGGGCGTCATTCAGGCTTTGTTGATGCGCCGCGCCAAAACGCGACTGAATCACCTGCAGCAAGGGTAGGCCCTGAATCGAAGAAAGTTTGGCCAGCAACTCGTTCCATTGGTAAGACACCATCGCATTGGCTCTCGAGTTCTGGGAGCTGGCGCGTTCGTAATTTTGACGCGCATAGATGCAATAAAGGAGCATCACAATGACACCGGCGACAACTGTAATCGCTGCAAGTCCGGAGAGCAGCATAATCGCGATCAGGAAGATGAAAATAAAAGGAAAGTCGAAGTAGCTGAGTGTCGACTCGGCAGTCACCAGTTTTCGAAACTGGTCAATATCCCGTAAACGCGCCAGCTGCGCAGAAGCGCCTGCACCGGAAGTCATCGAGTAGGGTAGCCATAACAGCTTGGAGGTGACGTTATAGGCGATATAAATCGCCAGATCCTTCCCTGAACTATTAAGTATGTTCATCCGCATTTGCTTGAATTTGTACTCCAGAAAGGCGGTCACCATTGCACCGGCGGTTAGCCAGGCCAAACTGGAAATTGAGCCGGCTCCGAGTGCGAAGCTGTAAATTAGCATGATGAAAAACGGATTGATCGCGCCAAAGATACTGATAAAAAAGCTCAGAATCGTCAGTTGCTTCAATTCTGTGGAATAGCGATAAAAGCAGTATTTGATCCAGTTACTTTTATCCTGACTTTCAGGTGGTGGTTCACGAAACAGTCGGGAGTAGCGGGTGATGTGCACAATCGAATAATGCTTCTCGTCAGCCTGTTTGTAGAACAGGTTGTCGTTGCGATAGTCGTAGATGCAGAGTTCGTTTTTAGTCTCGTCGTAGCCCGACAAAATTCCGCTAAAACTGGATGAACTAATCCAGCAAGGGTAATCCACTTCTCTCAGGCGCTCGAAACCGGCTTTGGTTTCGCGCTTTACGCTATAGCCAAGTCGCTCCAGGGTTTTGGTGAAGGTGTCTTCATCGTTGGTTTGTGCGATGAAGGCGTCGGCCAGTATTCCCGGCGTGCCTTCCCATCCCAGGCTGACCAGTGAAAACGCCAGCCCTCTGGAGATAGGGTAGGCTTCAAAGGAGTTCTCACCGAACGCACTTTCGCTAAAGCTTTGCAGTCTTTGCTCTATCTCGTCAAAGGCGACCAAGGTACTCATGCGGCACCCTGAGATTGCGCAGCCACCGAAACTTTCCGTGCAGGCAGCTTGATTGTTTTCAGCGTATTGTCGATCGCTGAAAGACGGTTCGAGATGAAAATACAGATAAAGGCATCTGAACGGGGGCGTAAACAGGTAATCAGGTTTTTCGCAAACTGTGTGTCATACACCAGATCCAGATCATCAATAATGACAATCGATTTTCGGCTCAACAGCGCGCGGATAATCGTCAGTGCAAAAATTACCTGTCGTGGCAGCGGCACCGCACTGGTTGTTTTCAATTCGGTGTAAAAGCCCTGCCGGAGCTCGTCAATAATGTGTTTGATCTGCATGGCCTCGCAGAGGGCATACGCCGCTTTATGCAGGGCCGGCTGGAAGCAGGTAATGTTATCGATAATGGTGCCTTCAACAAAGTTGGTGGTGCGATCAATATGGATGACCTGATCCCGCCAAAGCTCATAGGGCATGTGCTCAAGCGCACTGCCATCGACAATGATTTGATGGCTGCTGTCTTCTCTTTCTCGCGCGATACTTTCCGCCAGATAGGTTTTACCACTGCAGGACGGGCCGCTCACTACATAGAGTTCGCCGCGCTTGAGGGTTTGTTGAATGGAGGGAATTTCGACCTGATCAATCTTCAGTTCAAGACGGGAAGATTGATCGATGTATTCGTTCATCTCCAGCAGTTCCTTGAGTCGCTCGAGATAGACCTGATTGACCTTCCAGCGGGAGATCGTGTGCATAATTTGCTGATAGGGTGCAAAGTAGCGGTTTGTCAGAAGAATGACTGCAGCCATCACCCCCTGGCTGATATCCTGATGAATCACCGACAGCGCACAGTGCACCACAACCAGAGACACCGCAAATTGCTGAATCAGGTTAAGTTGGAGATTGAACCGGGACTCCAGCGCTTCGTATGTGGTGCTCAATTCTTCACGCTCGCGCACCAGGCCTTCCATAACATTTTCCATGCGCAGTTCCATGGCGCTGGCTTTCAGATTTGCCGGATGCGAAACAATCTCCAGAACCTTGGAATTGGTTTTTCCCTCCGCATCAGATTTTAGCGCAAGGGTTGCAGTCTTTGCCTTCGACAGGCGAAAGGCAATCACGCAGAGTATGAGCGATGCGCCAATCACGGTTAGTCCTGCACCTGCATCAATCAGATAGATCACAAGGATTGTCACGGCGCTGGTAAACAGGTTGATAGCCGCTTTGATGCTCTCGCCACCAAAGAAGTTCTTCACCGCATGAATCATGCTGATACGTTCCAGATACTCTCCGACCGAAAGCTGGCTGTATCTTGCGAGGCTTGAGTGGGCGATAGCGTGGAAGATGCCCTGCGTAATATAGGCTTCAAAACGCATCACTTGTTGGGAGACAAAGCCTTGCTCGGCCTGTTTGATGAACCTGTCGAGCAGAATGGCCGCAAGGATGATCAGGAATAAAAACCAGAGCGATGTCTGCGCTTGATTCGGTACTACCCGATCAAAAATAATCAGGATGGAGAAGGGCAGAACCAAACCCAGCAAGGCACTGAAAATAGAGCAGAAGATCAGGTAGGCTATGCCTTCCGGCTTGAGTTTTGGAAAACCCTCCAGCCCCTTCATAGTGCATCTCCGGGCGCGATGGTCGCTAGCAGATCTTCAAGATTACTGCGCCGTTCCCGCGGGTTCCGCTCGATCATTTTTCCACTGATGGTGTCGATGACTTCCTGGCTGAGTGTGCCCAGCAAGGCGCGTAGTTCAATTAGATCGTTCACATAGTCGTACTTGGTATCAAAGTAATCCCGGACACTGTCATAGAGTAGTTGTTCAGCCGAGAGCAAATCGCTCAGCGTGCGGGTCCCCAATTCATAAGCCCGTTTTTGCCCGCGATACGATTCGTAATTGGCGACAATACTGGTTTTCAGAATCTCCACTCTATTCGCACCGGCGTTAATGTTCAGAACCAATTCCTGAAGCTCGAGCGAAGCGTCCTGTAAGGCGTTGTCCAGATCGATTTGCGATTTATCGGTAAGATGCTTTGCCTTGCCGATATCAAAGAAGCGTTCTCCACCCTTGAACAGCGGCAGGTTCACGCTCAGGCGATAGCTGGTGCTGTCGCTCTCACCGGTTGCGGGCGGTGCATTTGCACTGGCGTTGTTGGTGTCGGTGAACGAATAGTTGATGTCGGCGGTGACCGTCGGTGCAAAACTGGAGCGCTTCTCGTTGAGCGAGCTTTTTCGTTTGTCCAGGTTCTCTCTGGCAATCAGAACATCGAAGTTTTGCGCTTGTAACTGGTCGAGATAGATCGATTCCATGGTGGCATCAATCGACCTGATTTCCATGTCAGGCTGTATGTCAAAACTCGGCCAGGCTCGATAGCCGCTGTCCTTGCTGAGCCGTTGCAATGCAACCGAGATCCTGGTTTCCAGATCGACCAGCGAAGACAACACCCGGCTTAATTTGGCCTGAGCTTCGTAAAGCGAGGAACGGGCAGTATTTCCCGCCTCGACGTTTTTCCTGAGTTGCTCGACTTGCGCCTCTGAAGATTCGCGTTCAAGATCCGTGGTGTGCTTGCGGGCATAAAGCTTGAGAACTTCAATATAACTGCTGATGGTTTTGGAGATAATATCCTGCCTGGTTTGCTCGTACTTCAGGCGCTCAATGCCGTAGTCCTTGTTCGCCTGGGAGAAACGGAACAGTCGTCCCAGATCAATCAGCGTTTGCGTTAACGTCAGCCGGTAGCCGTTCTCATTGTATTGATTTTCAATATCCGGTCCGGGTTCGTTTTTGGTGTTGCTCTCATTCCAGGAAGTGTTGGCAGAAGCGCTGATTTCAGGAAGAAATTCAGTAATGCTAATGCTCTTGTCAAAGGAGCTGGCCTGCATGCTCGCCTGTGCACTGGCAATTTCCAGATTGTGGAGCAGGGCATGTTCAACTACCTGGCTTGGGCTGTCAGCATGCAGTGCGCACGGCAGCATGGCAAAGGCAAAGATGCTTGCTCTCAGGTAATCGCGCTTGTGTAGTCTCCCTGCTTTACACATCGTGGTGAGCTATCCCTCAACTTATTTTTTGTACAGCCATGTAGTTTTTGATGACTTTGTAGATCTCTTCGTTTTTATAAGGTTTGCCAATAATGTAGTCCATGCCTGCGTCCATGCACTCTTTCTTGTCTTTGTTGCTGGTTAGCGCGGTCGCGCCAATCACCGTAATTCCTGCAAATTGCTCGCCCTGGGCACGAATCTGGCGCGTCGCCTCAATACCGCCCATGCCGGGCATAATGCAATCCATAAACACAATGGCAGGTTTGTTGTCTTTCAGGTATTCCAGAGCTTCTTCCCCTGAAGAAGCGGTATCGCAGGCAATGCCAAACTCCTCGAGCAACTGCACAAGAATGATCTGCTGAATCTGGTCATCTTCAACGACCAGAATACGTTCCTCGATCACGCTGTTTTCGTCCCCTTCTTGCGTCAGTTGCTGGGTCAGTTTGGTAAGAAAGCTCTTGTTATCGGATGGGCGATAAAAAATATGATCAACGTATTGGTAGGTATCCTCGACCAGATCCGGGTCGGCCACTGAAAGCAACAAGCGGGTATTGCCCTTCATTTTTGTAAGTCGGGATTTAAGCGTTTTGCAGAAAGACTTCAACTCAATGCCGGGGACGGTATCGGTCACAATAAAAGCATCATAGTTTTGCGCTTTGGCGCTCGCCTTGAAGATATCGTTTGGCGAGCTCGCCCATTCCAGTCCGCAACCGGATTCGGAAATTGTTCGGCTGATAAGATCCAGCTGCAGAGGTGAGTCGCCGCACAGCAACACCCGCTTTCCTTCGAGCAGTTCTTCATTGTCCGGATACGTTTTCGGTGTCGCTTCCAGGCTCACGCTGAGTTTTCGTGCGCCGGAGAGCGTGTCGTTATCGCGTTCTTCAGAGTCGAACCACTGGATTGAAAGTTGCGCATCGCTGCGCAGCAGTTGTTGTGATACTGCATTACTGCCAACGTTTTGCCCCGCCTTCCACTTGGCCTGCAAAACCTCTTCCAGCGGCGCTTTCAGCTCCTTGCCAAACAGCAGTTCAAAATGCAGGATGATCTTGTCGATGCTGTCTGCAGATTGGCAGCGCACTATCAATAACGCGCTTTTGCCCGGCATTTGGGTGATCGCATTTGAAAAGTGAAACAGCAGGGTCCAGAACACGCCAATCTGGTTACCGAAAACCACCGAGGGAATTTTCGGGTCAATATAACTTTCCATCTTGCCATCCAGACGGCGAACCTTGTTGGATAGGGATGAGCCCAGATTTGCGAGCAGGGCGTTGATGTCAATGTTTTCTCCGCCCTCTGCTTGTCCAGAGGACAACAAGCGGTTGAAGTTCTCGGCAAGTTCTTCAAGCATGTCGGTGGCGAGTGAAATTTCGTGCGCGAGAAAAACACCGTGGTCGTCCGTGTCTTTCGTGAGCACACGCAAGCCACCCTTGATCGTGGTAGTAATGCCGCGCATTTCAAAGCCGATCATTGCGTACAACTTTCGGTACAAATCCATTTGGTTACGAAACGCATCCAGTTCATGTTCAGCATTTAACACCTTGGAAAAAGCGCGCCGCTCAAGCTCGCTGAGGTTCGAATCTCCCAGCAGGCTTTTAAAGCTTTCCGTTTCCCACTGGCTGATCGCTTGCGCCGTGACATTCAGACGGCGGGTAATATCCTCGTAGGTTGCCTCACGTTGTTTACTGCGCAGATGCACGATGAAAGCGCCGAAAATAAACAAACCGATGGTGATGGCAGAGAGCAGGGCAAATACCTGCAGTTTCACCTCCCGTTCATTGTTTCGCTTGAGGGCAAACTGGTCGATAAAACGCTGGTGAGTCTTGTCGATTTCCTCTATGTCTGCGGGCAGTTGTGCCTGCAATGTCCGAATATCTTTTTGGGCGATAAATTGTTTCAAATGCAGGGACAGCAGGTCGATGCCATTGGTGCCGACAAAACTTGCGATTTCCCTCTCCTCACCCACAGCCACACGAAAGCGCTCGATTTCATCCTTGATGATGAACGTCAGCTTTTCGATAAAGCCGGTATCGCAGGTATTTGTTGATTGGCAGAGTGTCGTTTCGTCGCTGAGGTGCGTTGCAAGCTCAAGCAAGTATTCGGATTGTTCGATCAGACGATATTGCGACAGGGCCTCGGTGTTTTTGTCCTGGATGATTTCCTTGAGCACCAGCACACTTGCAAGCAGCAAACCGATCAGCCCGAGACTCAGCACCATCCAGGGATTAAACGCCATGATGGCAGTACGCAGGCGATTATCGTTCATCGAACGAATCCTCTATTGCTGCCATGATCGGTTTCAGCGCATAGTCGATAATGCGTCGGGTACCGGTCTGGATATCTGCCGTCAACTCCATGTGTGGTGCGATTTTGTATTGCGCGCCATTGCGCTCGAGATAGTCCCGCTCAAGAGCAATCCGAACAATAAAAAACTCTGCTTCTTCCTCTTTAAACGAGGTGCGTGAAATAGAAATAATCTGGCCCTGAATGGTTCCGTATTGAGTGAAGTTGTACGTATCAACCTTCACTTTGGTGAACTGCCCGATTTCGACAAAGCCAATTTCCTTGCGCGGCAGCTTCACTTCCGCAATCAGTTCGCCTGCCAATGGCGCAATGTCGGCGATACTTTCGCCAGGGGGAATCACCGCGCTTTTGTAGTTGAAGTGCAGTTTGTCGACGATGCCATCCACCGGTGAGAACACATCCATGCGCCGCACCTTGTCAGAGGCAAGAAGGACAGATTGCTGCGTCAATTCGAGTTCTTTCTGAAAGCGACTCAGTTCTATACGATACTCAGAATGTCGCTGCAGACGCTGGTCTTCCAGCTGCTTGCGCAGTTTGTCCAGTCCAAAGCTCTCATTCAGAATCGCTTCATCCAGATTCTCGATTTCGCGCAGCATGTTCATTTTCTGCACGCGCATGTTCAGCACATCGACATAGGAGGCGACGTTTTCCTTATGCAGGGTTTCCTTGATCGTGAGTTGTTCTTCGATGAGGTCGAGCTGTGTCTTGGCGCTCTTCAGGCGATTGCGCATGGAGCTGATGAGTTTGCCCTTGTGTTCGATGTCATGCCGGATAATGTTGTCGTTAGAGCTATTCTTCTGTTGCTCCTTTTGCCAGCTCTGCCATTGGGCTTCGACAAGTTCTGTTGTGGCCGGGGTGGAGTCTGCGAAACTGAAATCGGGTTCGCGTTCTTCGATCAATGCTCTCAAGCGGGCGATGTCGAGTTGAAGCGCGCTGACTTCGGTATTACTTGAATTGAGGTCGGCATTACGGTCTGCCGCCTTCAGACGAGCAACCTGCTGGCCCTGAAATACCCGGTCGCCTTCACTGACAAAAAGCGCGTCGAGTATACCTCCTTCGAGATGCTGAACTTTCTCTACGTCCTGCTTGAGGACAACCTCACCCCGAGCGGAAACAGCAATATCCAGCTCAGCTTGCGAGGCCCAAAGAATCAAAATGAGTGCGCCAATAAAAACGAGTAGTTGTAGCCTTCGGCCTCCCTGCCCGGCGATTTCTGCTTCATAGCTCGATTTTTGGTCGATAGAGTGCGCTTGCATCGCTTGCTTGATGATTTTCTGAATATCACTCATGCACTGCCACCGAGCTTAACCAGCCTTGCTCGAGATTCTGCCGCCTGTTGAACGTTGCGCCAGAGTCGGCCCGGCTAAGCCAAATGCGCCTTGATTTGTTCGTTGATGGCAGTGATGCGCTGTTCCATTGCATCAACCAGCGCGCCATCCGGCACGGCACCGTTTCGGGCAACCTGCTCAATCTCTGCAGCCGCCGCGGCATCCTCTTCTGCACACATATTGGCCAAAGCGCCTTTCAGGGAATGGGCCAGGTGATAGATCTCTTCAGTATTTCCGCTAGCCATGACACTTGCAAACACCGGAGTGCCGGTATCGTATTGCATCGTAAAAATGCCCAGGATTTTCTCTACGATCGCGGCGTTATTCCCGAGCCGGACACTGAGTTGCTCTAAGTCAATCATTCAAAATTTCCTCCCTATAACCGCCCAAAATATAGACGCGATTGCTATTAAGGCAATAATTTTTAAGCCATTTCGTTAAGTGTAGCCTCTGTATAGAAAGTGAATAGTTTCGTTACAAATCAAAACCAAAATACGCAAAGTTGAAAAGCTTGATAAAAATAATATAAATCAATGAGTTAAGGTGTTGATTAAGGTCTTTTAAGCGAATGCCAGTGTGATATTCATCACGTCTATTTGCCTCTTCCTTGCGAACAAGCGTATCAAGACTACGGTTCTGCCTAATGTGCCCTCGTGCGCCCAGGGAAAACAGCGTTGTTGAAGCTCAAAAAGAGTAAAACTGCGGCTCGAAGAGATCTGAAGAGGAAAGTGTAATGCCGGACAATACGAACGATCCGAACAACCCGTTAAACGATGCAGTCGAATCAACGGAGTCGACTGAGACTTCGAGCGAAACGTCAGCAACGACGGAAACAAACAGGCAGCAATCCACCACTACCTCGACCGCTGCAACCGGTCTCGAAAGCTTTGATGCCCAGTTATCGGATACCGAGCAAGAAGCATCAGAGTCCGACAGTTCCAGCGCATCGGGAGACTCCGGCGCAGGCACCTCAGAGGATGGAACAAGCTCCCCGGATGCCGTTCAATCCACAGATGGCTCTTCTCAGGTCGTAGATAGTGAACTGAGCGATGAAGAGGCAGCGTCTTCGGGAGGCTCCGGTTTAACGGCGGAACAGCAGGGTATCGTAGACACCCTGCAATCGATAGGCGTGCAAAGTATTGGCGGTACCGACCTGGAGACAGCCGTACAGACTCCCGGTTTTATTGATGTCGCACAGGGTGTTGCACAAGCCTTCCTTGCCGGGGAAATGACAGAGGAAGAGGCGCTTGCTGCGCTTGAAAGTGCTCTGGAAACCGGTGAGCCGGATACGCAAACTGTTACCGAAACCTTTGACGTTACTGTAGAAGAAGCACTTCCGGACGCCTTGGGCGAAGGCGAAGACTTCGCAACAGAAACAGTCTCTGAAACGTTCGAGATGGGTGTTCAAAACGTCAATGACGGCCCCGAGGTTGGCGCGGCAATTTCACTGGACATGCAAGAAGATGGCACTCTGTTGATTACTCAGGCCGATTTGCTTGCAAATGCGTCAGATGTTGACGGTGATGTGCTAACGGCCTCCAACCTTGTCCTTTCTGACCCGGCGCAGGGCTCCATCGTTGACGTCGGTAATGGCACGTTCCTTTTCACCCCAAGCGAAAATTTCAACGGAGCGCTTGAGTTTACTTTTGATGTCAGTGATGGCCAGGAGACCGTCACAAGCGCGCTGAATGTCAATGTTGCGGCGGTGAACGATGCGTCCGAAGTCACGGACCAAAGCTTTGCACTCGACGAAGACGGCATCCTGAATTTTACCGATGCGCAATTGTTAAGCGGTGCGACCGATATTGATGGCGACGACCTCTCTATCGTCGATGTGAGCTATGCCGGTACAGACGGCGTGTTCACCAACAACGGAGACGGAACCTACAGCTTTGCGCCGAATGAGAACTTCAACGGGCAGGTTGAGCTGGGCTTTTCTGTCAGTGATGGCACGGTTACCACGAGCGCGAATATCGATGTCACGGTGAATGCCGTCAACGATGTGCCTGCCATTTCCGGTTCACTCGCTTACAGCGTGGACGAAGATGGCGTTATCACCATCAATCAGGCGCAACTCCTTGCCAATGCCGATGACGTGGATGGTCCTGAAACTCTTTCCGCTTCGAATCTGAGCGTCGATGGCAATGCTTCGGTGACAGATAATGGTGATGGCACTTTCTCTATTACGCCGGATGCAAACTTCAACGGTGATATTCAAATCAGCTTTGATGTGACCGATGGTCTGGATGTGCTTCAAAGTGGCGCGACGCTGACGGTTAACTCTGTGAATGACGGCCCTGTGGCTGCCGATGACACAGCGACGACCACCCAGAACGACGCAGTGCTGATTGATGTGCTGGCCAACGACAGTGATCTGGAAGGGGCCTTGACCATCCAGAGCGTTGACGAAGTTGTGATGCTGGACGGTGTGCAGGTTGGTACTGCCGAGATTGTGACTGTTCCAGCGACAGAAACGACCCTGCATGCAAGCGATGCAACGTCCGCAACCAATGTGCATGGCAGTGTAGTTGAAGACCGCGGCTGGCATACAGAACAGGTGAACATCAATGGTGTCACCTATGACCAGTCAATCGGTATTCATCCTGACAATAGCGCAACGCCTGCCCGCGTGGATTTTGATATTCCCGAAGGCACAACGGAATTTAGTGCAATACTAGGTGTACTGAGTGTCGGCGGAGTGAATGTATCGATCGAGTTAGATGGTGTCTCCATTTATTCGTTCGACAACCTGAACGCCTCTAACGATGGACAAGAGCTTTCTCTGGACGTAACGGGCGGTAGCCAGCTTTCAATCGTCGTAGGTAATCAGGGAGACTTCACCTCCGATCAATTCGTGTTAGCGGATCCGAAATTTATCGCGACCCCGGAAAACGAACAGCAAATCCAGTTCACGCCAAACGACGCCTTCGCTTCGCTATCAAGCGATGAACAGGCGCAGGTTAGCCTGAACTATGTGATTGTGGATGAAGACGGTGCCACCGACGAGGCAAGTATTTCGGTCACCGTTACCGGCGTGAACGATGCGGTTGATGCCGGTGCAAACGTTAATGCGACCATGGATGAAGACGGTTCAATCACCTTTACTCAGGCCGACTTGTTGGCGAATGCCTCGGACGTGGACGGTGATGCGCTCACTGCGAGTAATCTGACTGCGGGTGCGAATGCGACAGTCGTCGACAATGGTGACGGCACGTTTACCGTGACACCGGACGCCGATTTCAACGGCTCCCTTAGTTTGAGCTTTGACATCAGTGATGGTCAGGGCTCAACGGTTCAAAGCCAGGTCGACGTTACGGTTAACGCCGTAAACGACGCTGCGGTGGCGGGCGACGTGGATGTGTCAGGCACGGAAGACACCTCCATTACCATTACCCAGGCAGACTTGCTGGCCGGTGCCAGTGATGTTGATGGCGATACGCTGAGCGCCGTCAATCTCAGCATTGATGCCAGCTTCGGGGCTTTAACGGACAACGGCGATGGCACCTGGAGCTTTGAACCTTCCGCAGACTTTAACGGAACAGTCCCCTTAAGTTTTGCGATTGATGATGGCACGGTTCAAACACCGGCCACCGGCAATCTGAATCTGGCGGCGGTCAATGACCTGCCAACGCTGGATACCGCGATCAGCTTTACGGCTACCGAAGATCAGGGCTTGGTGATCAACGCAGCAGACATTCTGGCCAATGCCAGTGATGTCGACGGCGATGTGCTGAGCGTCACCAACATTGCATCGGTCGATGGCAATACCACGGTCATCAACAATAACGATGGCACCTTCACGCTGTATGGTGATGACAACTTTGCCGGCACCGATAATCTGGAAATTACCATTTCTGATGGCACCGGAACGGCAACCTTCAGCTCCAGTGTCGAAGTTGCAGGTACCGCCGACGAGCCATTCCTGTCGCTGAACCTGAACACGACGCCTGTGCACGATTTCACCGTCGAAGAAGGTGGCTGGATTGATCCGGCGATTTGGGGTTGGTCAACCGATAACACCGGAAGTTCCGGCGGCGCAGGATTCAGCGGTCTGGTAGAAGTGAACAGTGCCTCAGCCGTCTACGGTGTGGGAGGCGCGACCGAAGGCAATGTGCTTGAGCTGGAAGGCTTTGCGGGCGATGCAGGGAACCTCTGGCGCGAGCTGGATATTCAAGCCGGTGAAACCTTCACCATCGAATTTGATATTTCAGGGCGCAACAACCTGGAACCGCAATCCAACCACGTCAAACTGTTCTTTGAAGGGCAGGAAATCGATCAGCTGATTCCTGAGGTGGGCTTCACCACTGTGAGCTACACCCTCACAGCAACAAGCGATAATCCGCGTTTTGAATTCCAGTCAGCCTCCAATGATGGGGCAGGCGCCTTGCTTGATCGCATCACGGTCACCAAGGCTGAACTTACAGGTGCAGAAGATACAGCGATACCGATTGACCTCAGTGCGTCACTGGCGGATACCGATGGCTCCGAAACGCTGGATGTCGAAATCTCGGGACTGATTGCAGACGCCGTGTTGAGCGATGGGGTCAACAGCTTCACCGCCACAGCCGAAACAGGCAGTGTGGACGTTACCGCCTGGGATCTGGCGAACCTTACCGTGACGCCGCCAGCGAACTACTCCGGTGATTTGAGTCTGACGGCGAGCGCCACGGCGACGGATGCCGGTGGTGATACCGCAACCAGTACCATTGATATTCCAATTACGGTGACAGCCGTCAACGATGCGGTTCAGGTGGGCGACAATCTCACTGCAACCATCGATGAAGATGGCAGCTTCACGCTCACGCAAGCGGAATTGATTGCCAACGCCAGCGACATTGATGGCGACACGCTCACGGCCTCCAATCTGCAAGCAGAAAATGCCAGCATCACTGACAATGGCGATGGCACCTTTACGGTTGCCCCGGATGCCAATTTCAATGGCGACCTGGCGGTGACCTTCGACATCAGCGATGGTCAGGGTTCTACGGTTCAAAGTCAGGTGGACGTCACCGTTAATGCGGTGAATGATGCGCCTGTTGCTGTGGATGATGATCGAAGTGATGAGGGCCTGATCGGCATCATGACGTCGAACAGCGACAACGGTATTACGGTCACCGCATCCGGGGAAGACAGTGCAGCCTACGCAGCGTACAAAGCGGTTGACGGTGTCGATGCAAGTTTGGCGAACAACGTCAATAGCTGGGCAGCGCCAACAACCGATGGCAGTGCCTGGTACCAAATTGATTTAGGTGAGCCGACCACTTTATTTCAATACGATTTGCGGGCGATTACCAATGATGAAATCGGTCGTGAACCGAAAGACTGGGAATTCCAGGGTTCGGTGGACGGTCAAACATGGGTGACTCTCGATACGCGGGCAGACGTTGACGATTGGGTTTCCAGCGAAACTAAAACCTTTGAGCTGGATTCACCGGCAACCTATCAATATTTCCGCTTTGACATTACGGCGAATAACGGCGATCAGCAGTGGACAGGCTTTGACGGCTTCCAGCTCTACACGCGTGAAACCATTAGCGAAGACGAGCAAGAGATCTTCCTTGACGTGCTTGCTAACGATATTGATGTTGATGGCGACACGCTAACCATCGATAGCATTGGTGATGTCGTCGCGACAGATGGCACCGTGATGGGTACGGCCGAAATCGTCAATGTTGACGGTGTTGACCAGATTCGTTTTGTACCGAACGAGGTGGCGCAGGATCTTGCCATAGGCGAAGTCGCCGAGATGAGCATTCAGTACACCGTGTCTGACGGGCAGGGCGGTACGGATACGGCAACGGTTAAGTTCGCGGTCGAAGGCAGCAACGACGGCGTTCAGATCAGCGGTAATATCTCAGCAACAACGGATGAAGATACCAGCTTCACCATGACTCAAGAGCAGTTGCTGGCTAACGCCTCCGATATTGATGGCGATGCTCTGACAGCAACCAATCTGCAGGGTGACAATGTATCCATCTTTGATAATGGCGATGGTACTTTCACGGTTACGCCGGACGCGAACTTTTACGGCGATTTGAACCTCACTTTTGATGTCACTGATGGTAACGGCTCTACTGTTCAGGCAGGCCTTGATGTCACAGTCAATGCGGTGAACGATGGCCCCGTTGCTAACGACGATGGCAATGTCGGCTCATTAGTGCTCGACGGCAATTCGAGCCTCACACTGGGTGTTGGTAACAACGATGTGACGGGGCAAGTGACCTCCATGTGGTTCAAGGTCGATGCCGATGTGACTGGCCCTCAAGGCTTGTTCAATGTCGGATCGTCTGCAAACAATGGTGTAGATCGCAGTCTCTATCTGGACGACAACGGTAACCTGAATAGCACGGTGTGGGGCGCTGCATCCGGCACGGAAGTCGTGACTACCAATGTCGGTGATCTGTCGGATGGCGAATGGCACCACATTGTCTTCAATTTGGGCAACGGCCAAACCCAGCTTTATGTTGATGGTGAACTGGCAGCCACAGGTAATTTTGGAAGCTCTGCGTTTAACTGGAGCAACGAAATGACCATTGGCGAGAGCGGTCATGGCAATGCTTCACTGTTAAACGGTGAGATTCGTGACTTCCAGACCTACACCAACTTTGCCACCAATCAGGACGGCGTGGATGCCTTGATGCGTGGTGATACGCTTGAGGCCTTGCACGGCGCTGAACCCCAGTTCCGCATGCAATTTGAGGAAGGGTCCGAGTTCCTGGTTGAAGGCAGCAATGCCCATATGATTGGTGGGGCACCGGTTATCTCCGGCAACCCGCAAGTCGTGCAATCACTTGAGGGTAAAGTGTTTGCGGCAGATGATGTCGTCACTAATTTTGATGTTCTGGCCAATGACTTTGATATCGAGGGTGATGCACTTTCGATCACCGGTTTGTCCAATGTTGTCGACGCCGATGGCAACATTCTGGGTACGGTAAATGTCGTCGAGATTGATGGCATCCAACAGGTGCAGTTCCTTCCTAACCCTGATGCGATTGCCCTGCCTGCAGGAGAATCGGTCACCGGGCAATTTACCTACACAGTTAGTGATGAGCACGGTGCAACCGACACGGCAAGCGTCGCCTTCAAATATGTTGGAACGAACAACGCGCCTGAAGTCAGCCAGAACCTTGCGGCCGAGGTCGCTGAGGATGGCAGCATCACATTGACCCAGGCCGATCTGCTTGCCAATGCGACGGATCTGGATGGGGATGACCTGATCGCTAGCAACCTGGCCTTGAATGGCAACGGAACCGTTACCGATAACGGTGACGGTACCTTTACGGTGACTCCGGATGCCGATTTTAACGGCAGCATTGATATCAGCTTTGACATCAGTGATGGCGCAGCAACCATCTCGAGCGGTCTTGATCTTACTGTTACCGCGGTAAACGATTTGCCGATCACCACACAGGTGAGTGCAACCACGGCAGAAGACACCGCAATTACTGTCACGCAAGAGCAGTTGTTGGCGAATGCGAATGATATTGATGGTGGTCCGCTGTCTGTTGCGAACTTGCGAACAGAAGACGCTGCAATAGTGACGGACAATGGCGATGGCACGTTTACCATTCAGCCGTCTCCGGATTTCAACGGCACGCTCAACCTCAGTTACGATATTTCCGATGGTTTTGAAGTCATCGAGGGCGCTTTGGCGCTTAATGTCACCGCCGTTAACGACGCTGCGGTGGCGGGCGACGTGGATGTGTCAGGCACGGAAGATACCGTCATTACCATTACCCAGGCAGACTTGCTGGCCGGTGCCAGTGATGTTGATGGCGATACGCTGAGCGCCGTCAATCTCAGCATTGATGCCAGCTTCGGGGCTTTAACGGACAACGGCGATGGCACCTGGAGCTTTGAACCTTCCGCAGACTTTAACGGAACAGTCCCCTTAAGTTTTGCGATTGATGATGGCACGGTTCAAACACCGGCCACCGGCAATCTGAATCTGGCGGCGGTCAATGACCTGCCAACGCTGGATACCGCGATCAGCTTTACGGCTACCGAAGATCAGGGCTTGGTGATCAACGCAGCAGACATTCTGGCCAATGCCAGTGATGTCGACGGCGATGTGCTGAGCGTCACCAACATTGCATCGGTCGATGGCAATACCACGGTCATCAACAATAACGATGGCACCTTCACGCTGTATGGTGATGACAACTTTGCCGGCACCGATAATCTGGAAATTACCATTTCTGATGGCACCGGAACGGCAACCTTCAGCTCCAGTGTCGAAGTTGCAGGTACCGCCGACGAGCCATTCCTGTCGCTGAACCTGAACACGACGCCTGTGCACGATTTCACCGTCGAAGAAGGTGGCTGGATTGATCCGGCGATTTGGGGTTGGTCAACCGATAACACCGGAAGTTCCGGCGGCGCAGGATTCAGCGGTCTGGTAGAAGTGAACAGTGCCTCAGCCGTCTACGGTGTGGGAGGCGCGACCGAAGGCAATGTGCTTGAGCTGGAAGGCTTTGCGGGCGATGCAGGGAACCTCTGGCGCGAGCTGGATATTCAAGCCGGTGAAACCTTCACCATCGAATTTGATATTTCAGGGCGCAACAACCTGGAACCGCAATCCAACCACGTCAAACTGTTCTTTGAAGGGCAGGAAATCGATCAGCTGATTCCTGAGGTGGGCTTCACCACTGTGAGCTACACCCTCACAGCAACAAGCGATAATCCGCGTTTTGAATTCCAGTCAGCCTCCAATGATGGGGCAGGCGCCTTGCTTGATCGCATCACGGTCACCAAGGCTGAACTTACAGGTGCAGAAGATACAGCGATACCGATTGACCTCAGTGCGTCACTGGCGGATACCGATGGCTCCGAAACGCTGGATGTCGAAATCTCGGGACTGATTGCAGACGCCGTGTTGAGCGATGGGGTCAACAGCTTCACCGCCACAGCCGAAACAGGCAGTGTGGACGTTACCGCCTGGGATCTGGCGAACCTTACCGTGACGCCGCCAGCGAACTACTCCGGTGATTTGAGTCTGACGGCGAGCGCCACGGCGACGGATGCCGGTGGTGATACCGCAACCAGTACCATTGATATTCCAATTACGGTGACAGCCGTCAACGATGCGGTTCAGGTGGGCGACAATCTCACTGCAACCATCGATGAAGATGGCAGCTTCACGCTCACGCAAGCGGAATTGATTGCCAACGCCAGCGACATTGATGGCGACACGCTCACGGCCTCCAATCTGCAAGCAGAAAATGCCAGCATCACTGACAATGGCGATGGCACCTTTACGGTTGCCCCGGATGCCAATTTCAATGGCGACCTGGCGGTGACCTTCGACATCAGCGATGGTCAGGGTTCTACGGTTCAAAGTCAGGTGGATGTCACCGTGAACGCGGTGAATGATGCGCCTGTCGTTGCAAACGTTGTAGTGGTTGAGCAGTTTGAAGAAGAAATCGTCATTGTTGATCCGGCTGAATTGATTAACCTTGTGCCTGTCTCCGACGTTGATGGCGATACCCTAACCATGACCAGCATGCGCTATGAGGGTAGCGATGGCACCTTCGTTTCCAATGCTGATGGCACCTATACCATAACCGGCAATACCGATTTTGTCGGCATTATGCCCGTGATCTATACGGTCGAAGATGGTAATGGTGGAAGCGTTGAAGGCACGATTAATGTTCAGATAGTCAATGTTAATGACTTGCCGGTGGCCGGCGATCCGCTCTCCGCCACTATGCAGGAAGATGGAAGTTACACCTTTACCAGTAGTGATCTTCTGGTCAATGCCTCCGATGTGGACGGCAACATCATTAGTGTTTCCAGCGTCAGTCTGGCAGATGCCAGTCAGGGTGAGATCACCACAAATGACGACGGCAGCTACACCTTTGCGCCAAGCGCTAACTTCAACGGTGATGTGCAAATCAATTACTCCATTACTGATGGAGTTGGCGCGCCGGTAGCAAACACTTTGAATGTGACAGTCGAAGCGGTCAATGACGGCCCGCTTGTCGATGTGTCGAGCTCTACGGTTGCAGAAGACGGCACCATTATCATCACGCAGGATGACTTGCTGGCGAACGCATCAGACCTTGAAGGCGATGCGCTGTCGGCGACCAATCTGCAATTGGCTGCTGGATCAACCGAAGCCAGTATTGTCGATAACGGGGACGGCACCTTTACCGTCACACCGGATGCAAACTTCAATGGTTCGCTGAACTTCACCTTTGATGTCAGTGACGGCACGGACACGGTACAGGCGACACACGTTACTACTGTTGAAGCAGTTAATGACGCTGCTGATGCAGGAACCGTCACGCCATTGACGATGGCCGAGGACGGCGCGCTTGAGATCGACCCGGACTACATCCTTGGCTTTGCTTCCGATGTCGAAGGTGACAGTCTTTCAATCACCTCGCTTTCCCTGCGTGACCAAAGCCAGGGAACGCTAACGCAAAATTCGCAAACCGGCATGTACAGCTTTACTCCTGCTGCGAACTTCGCGGGTGCCGTTGCTCTTGACTATGTCATCAACGACGGAACTGACGATACCAGCGGCAGCATGGAAGTGAATGTGACACCGGTCAACGATGCTGCTTTTGCAGAGGGTAATGCCCATGCCACCGTGATGGAGGATGGTGCGATCACCTTCAATGCGGAAGATCTTCTTGATCTGTTTGCAGATGTCGAAGGCGATGCCATCACTATCTCCCGAGTTGTGACCGCCGAAGGGGAAGAGGCAGAGGGCACAGTCGTTGATAATGGCGATGGTACTTTCACCTTTACTCCAGAGGCCGATTTTGCCGGCACAACGCAACTTCAGGTTGTTGTTTCCGATGGCTCAGTAGAGTCCGCGATGGCGTTGCCGGTCTATGTGCGTCCGGTTGCGGATGGTGCGGTTATCACCCGTAGCCAGGACGGCCCGATCATCATGAACGAGGATGAAACCGGCTTCCTGAGCTTGAGTGTTGATTTGCTTGATGCGTCTGAATCCTTAACCAGTCTGGTGATGACTGGTTATCCGGTGGGCTTTACTGTGAGTGATGGCACACATTCGGTGACCATTACCCAGGAAGGCCAGCTGATTCTGATTAACGATTGGGATATCTCGAACATTGCGATGGATCCTCCGGCAAACTGGACGGGCACCTTTGAAGTGACCGTAACGGCGACCACTGTGGACTATGGCGATCAAGGTTCTTATGCGCTGCCGGACAGCACCGATATCAACGGTGACTTCACTGCAACGGAAGGTCAGGATCTGATCCTGACTGAAGCAGAGCTGCTTGATATGGCAGAAAATACCGAAGCACAAGCGGGCGATGAGATTGGCCTCGTGCATCTGATGGATCGTTCGCAGGGGTCGATCACCGACAATGGCGACGGCACCTGGACCTTCTCTCCGGCAGACGGCTTCACCGGTGAGGTCGATTTCGCTTATGTGATTCAGCGTAATGGAGAACTGCTGGATGAGCAGGCGAGCATTGGTGTACATCCTGCCGATCCTGGTTCAAACAATGGTCCGGACGTTGACGGAATCGCGACGACCGACATTGCCAGAGGGAATGCGGTGGCCTTTACAGATGATGATCTTCTGGCCCGGATTTCGGATGCGGATGGCGATCTGCTCTCCATCAGTGCCGTGCAGGTGACGGACGGTGGCGGTGTGTTGGAGCAGGCCGGTGACGGAACCTATACCTATACGCCCGACCCGGACTTTGTCGGTGAGGCAAAAATCAGCTTTGTTGCCAGCGATGGTATCGACAGCGTTACGAGCTACGTCAACGTTAATGTGCTCAATACTGCTCCGGAAGTTAGCGCGACTCCTTCGGCATTTACTGTCGATGAAGATGGCGCGATTACCTTTACCGAAGCTGAACTGCTGACCGCGGTGGGAGCGACTGACGCAGAAGACGACACCATGAGTGTGGAGGGTCTTGCGGTTCAACCGGACAGTGGGACCGTAATCAACAATGGCGATGGCAGCTGGACTGTCTGGCCAGATCCTGACTTCTCTGGTGACATGGAGCTGACCTTCCTGGTGAATGACGGTGTGGATAGCACGCCAGCCAGCGTTCCGCTGAACGTTCAGGCGGTCAATGACGCACCAACAGAGAGTGAGCCGCTCGCAGTAGAAATGGATGTGAACGGCACAAGCACACTAACTCTGGAAGAGTTGCTGGCCAACGTCACGGATGTTGATGGTGATAACCTGACGGTGAGTAACTTCCAGTCAGCGAATGCGACGGTGGCGGATAACGGCGACGGTACGTTCAGCATCATTTCGGATGCGGATTTCCAGGGAACGGCCGAGATCACCTTTGATGTGAGCGACGGTACAGACACCATTCAGGCTTCGATCAGCGCCAATGTGTCGCCAGCTGAAGATGGAATGGTGGAAGGTAATGTTGCTGATTATACGGTAGCCCCCGGAGGCAGCCTGAGCATTGCAATGCCAAGCTCGATCAGTAGCGATGGCAGTGTTGATCATGTGATTGTCAGTGATCTTCCGGCAGGTGCGTCAGTGACCAATGGTTTGGAAGATGCGGATGGAAACTATGTCGTCAGTGGCGATCTGAGTCAGCCGATTCAGGTGACGTTGGGTGATGGTTTCGAGGGTGATGTGTCCTTGAATGTGACCGGCTACGACACCATGGACCAGCCTCTGGCCAGTGAAACGATTGGTGTCGAGGTGGATGACGCCTACGCCATGCAAGGCAGTAGCGCGGATGGTGCGAGCACCGGTACCGGAAGCGGTGAAACCGGTGGAGACTGGACCACAGCAGACAATACCAATTCCGGCGTGGATGCGATGGATGACAGTTCGAGCTTTGATAGTTCGAACGACAACAACGTTCCGGTCGATGACTCGAATGATATGAGCGGTTTGGGTTAGTCGTGTGTCGGGTATTCAATTAACCTATGACGCGGTCGAAGACCGCGTGCTCCTGCTGAGCCATCAGGATGTGAAGAGTCCGTCCTGGTGGTTAAGCCGGCGTGCCGTCAAGGCTATCATCCATAACCTTAATTCGGCGGTGATGGCCCAGTATGAGACCGAGAAGATTCTGCAGCGTGTCGTCCATGGCGGTTCCGATGCAGAGGAGGGTGGAAGCCAAAGCCCGGTTGATGAAGATTTCGAGAGCTATCGCAAGGGTATGCTCGATGGCTCGGCAACGAAAATGGAAAGACATTCCAAGCCGATCAACGATGCGGGCGCCTATCCTTTTGCTCGTGTGGTAACGGTGCAATTGCAAGAGAACCGGCGCATGGCTCTGGCTTTTTCTGATGGTGCACAGCGTGGGCTCAAACTGGAGTTTCAGGATGCGGGTTTGCAGCGCTTTGCAGATATGTGTGCCGAGCTGGTTCGCCAGTGTCGCTGGTAAACAAACAACGTCTTCCTTTCGCAGCCTTGGTTTGGCTCGAAGCGCGTGATGCGCATTGTGTCAGCCAAGCCATAAAAATCTAGAAGCGTTTGCCAAGCGAGAGGTAAAAGCTTTCTTCGCGTGTGTTGGTGCGCCCGTACCCGAGGAAAGCTGGTCCAATCGGGCTGGCCCATCCCAAAAACACAGCTCCCGCCTTGATCGTCGAATCCCAGCTGATCGCCGAGCGTTCATACCAGACATTTCCTGCCTCGGCAGACACGCCCATGTAGAAGGGCAGGTTGGTCCCGCCCATCGGGTTCTTGGCGAGTTCATAGGTATACACGAGGCGTGCGAAACGCATCAGGGTTCCGGAAATAGAGTCGCGGTCGAGGCCGGAGAGATTCAAAAACCCCCCCATCTCAAAATTTGAAAAGCCGATGGGGCCATCACTATAGGCATTGCCATAGCGCAGGGTTGGTTTGATGGTGTGCGGGCCGGCAGATTTGGCATAGCTTAAAGCCGATTCTATTTTGTTTGAATATTCGATCAGGTTCAGCGCTTCAGTCTGGCTGCGGCTGAGGGTGATATCCAGTTTGGTGCCTTTTCTTGAGAAGTCGGCTTCATCCAGAGTGTCATAATTCGCGCGGATAAAAACCGACTCATTGTCGTAGCTGATATTTGTAATACCAAGGCCGGCAGCGATAGAGTCCGGTAGCTCGGCGTTACCATTTTCCCATTCCACGCCTGCGAGCATATCGAAACGATCGCTAAACTCATAGCCGATACCTGGGCGCGCAATGTACGAGCTGTCTATGAGCTGGCCAACCACATTGCCCGAGCGGTCAATAAAGTTTTCAACTTGCCGGCGATAAAGTCCATCGGCATACAGAAAAACCCCACTCGTGTAGATCGGCCAGTAAAGCTCTGTTTCGAGCAATTTTTCCGAGCCAAACTGGATAGAATTGGTCCACTCCGCACCGTAGGGATTGATATTGGTTAGACGCATCGATGCGCCTATTTCAAACAGGCTGAAGCTGCGGAAGTTGTCTTCAAAACTGAACAGAAAGTCCAGATAACCCGGCCCCCATTCTTTTTCTTCCACCAGAATTTTCATGGTGGATTGACCGTTTTCCTGTTCAACAAACGTCGTCACCCGGGCGATGGTGCCCTGGCCATAAAGTCGTTCAATGCCATCCCTGATTTGCTGCTGTGTGTAGGGCCCGTCATGCTCTAACTGCATGCGAGCAAAGATATAGTCGTCTGCCAGGCGCGAGCGGTTGTCCAGGCGGATTACATCAATATGCCGGCCAACTTGCTTCATGCCGGGCTTCTCAAGGACATGCTTTGCAGAGTATGTTTTTCCCAACTGCTGTAAACGCCCGTAATGTGTGCTTGCTGCCTGATAACCCGCCTTCATTCCCTTTTCGTTATTGCTGAAATCGGTCATCGAGATACCCTCGAGATCCGGTTGTATCAGAATGTCTGTCTCGGTGAGCAGTGCGCGCGCCTGTTCCTGATTATAGAAAGTAAGGAAGTTGCTAAGCTGATCCAGGACTTCGAAGCTGTTGTTAATCTCTTCTGCATCCTGGGGGGGAGTACCGATATCCACGGCGATCACAATGTCGGCGCCAAGATCTTTGGCAACGCTGACTGGCAGGTTATTGGCGATGCCTCCGTCAACCAGCACCCGGCCGTCCATTTCAATCGGGCGCAATATGCCGGGTAACGACATGGAGGCTTGCATGGCAGTCGCCAAATCGCCTTTGGCTAACACGACTTGTGAGCCATCCGATAGGTCTGAGGCGACGGCACGATAACTGATGGGCAGGTCATCAAAGCTGTTCTGAATGGGATAGGAACCGAGCATGGAGTCAATCAGGCGACGCATACCCTGACCCTGAAACACCCCTTTGGGTAACTTGAAGCCGCTTCGGTCAAACCCAATTCCGACCTGAATCGGATAGTCATCATTGTGGCGTTTGCGCCGATTTGGAATCAGAGATCTGGGGAGGTCATCCAGATAGCCCGAGTTCCAGTCTGCACGAATAAAAAGTTGCTCGATCTCGGCAGCGCTCTTGCCGCTCGCATACAGTCCGCCCACAAAGGAACCCATGCTTGTGCCGACCACGAGATCAATCGGCACCTGGTGTTCTTCGAGAGCCTGCAATACGCCGACATGCGAACTGCCTCGTGCACCACCACCGGCAAGTACCAGGGCAATGCAGGGGCGATCGATGGCCTTCTTACAGGCCGGATGCGCAGTCTTCTGTTTGGAGTCTCCGGGGGTTGTGGTCTCCTGGGCGATACTGAAAGAAGCAACGACTGCAAGTAACAATCCACCGCAGAGCCTTAAAAAGCCTCGCAAGCTGGATAAATTAATGTGGATTCGCATTGTTTTTTGAATTCTCGGGAAGCGAAAAAACGGAAAATTCTTATTAGTGAACTACTATGAATGGCACTTAGACGTAATTCAAGGAGAGTATGATGAAGGGCGTTGTTTTTACCGAGTTCATTGAGTTGGTGGAAGAAACCTTTTCGCTAGATATGGTGGACGACATTATCGACGATTGCGATCTGGACAGTGATGGGGCCTATACTGCTGTCGGCTTTTACGATTATCAGGAAATGCTGCAGTTGGTGACTGCCCTGTCCAAACGCAGCGGTATGGCTGTTGCTGATTTATTGCATGTGTTCGGCAAGCATCTCATCAAGAAATTCAGCGTAAATTTTTCATCCATGTTTGAAGAGGCAACGAACGCCTTCGACTTTCTTGAAGGCATCGATAATCACGTGCATGTCGAGGTCCGAAAGCTTTATCCGGATGCGGAGCTTCCACAACTTGGAGCTGAGCGACCTGATCCCGACACGCTGATTATGCGCTATCAAAGTAACCGGCCTTTTGCCGAACTGGCCTATGGTTTGATGTGCGGAGCGATTGACTACTTTGGCGAGCAAATAGAAATTACGCGCGAAGACAATGACTCGGATGGTACGGTACAAATTTTTAACCTCAAAAGGGTAGTCTAAACAGACAGGATGCGTTGAATGACTGACGAGGCCAAATGGAAGCGACGGCTCGCCCGGGAACGGGCTGCCCGCAAGCAGGCTGAAGAGTTGCTGGAAGAGAAAAGCCGTGAGGTTTGGGAGGCCAATGAAGCCTTGCGTCTGCTTACGTCTGAATTACAGCAAAAAGTCGAAAAGCGCAGCGTTGATCTGGTGCAGGCACTCGAAAAAGAAGTAGAAGCGAACAAGGCCAAGAGCGAGTTCGTGAGCATGATCAGTCATGAAATGCGAACACCCCTGAATGCAATCATTGGTTTTAGCGAAATTCTGGCAACGCCCGAGCGTGCCAGGGAGCTCAAACCCGAGCAAATTCAAAACTACACCGAAAATATCCACACTGCTTCGCGGGGCTTGCTCTCGCTAATTAATGACATTCTGGATATGGCAAAAATCGAGGCCGGTAAGCTGGAGCTCGAGGAAATAGATTTTGACCACAACACGCTTATTCACCAGTTGTTTGATACCTATAAGATCACTGCCCGGAGCAAGCCGGTTGAGGTTCGGCTCCATCTGGATAAAGCAATCCCCCAACAACTGGTTGGAGACCCTAGCCGGGTAAGTCAGGTCATCAATAATCTTTTTTCAAATGCCTTGAAGTTCACTGAAAAGGGCTACGTTGAACTGTCTGCGAAGCTGATCAAGAAAGGCTCTTCCGCGGTCGATGTTGAATACTGTGTGCACGACTCCGGCATTGGCATGTCGGCAGAAGTGCTGGAGAAACTCTTTCAACCCTTTACTCAGGCCGACAACTCAATGAGCCGCAAGTACGGCGGGACCGGGCTTGGTCTGACCATCTCACGCCAGTTGGTAGAAGCGATGGGTGGAAAAATCTGGGTAGAGAGCAATGAAGGCAGGGGCTCGCGCTTTTACGTTCGGGTGCGTTATCAGCCATCGCAAACAAGTCACTCCTCCATTGGCAAGATAGCTCCTGAGGCGGAGGTCGGCCAGCGCCTCAAGAACATCCGCCTGTTACTGGTGGAAGACGATCCGATTAATCAGGAGCTTGCCAAATATCTGATTGAAAGCGAAGGCGCAGATTTAAGTATTGCAGACAATGGTCTTGAAGCGGTCGCAGCGATAGAAAATGCCGAATTTGATCTGGTGTTGATGGATTTACAGATGCCGGTGTGCGATGGCTATACCGCCACCTTGAAAGTGCGCGAAAACAGGGATTTTGATGCCTTGCCCATCGTTGCGATGACCGCCAATGCCGCCAATGATGTTCGCGATCGTTGTCTGGAAGTCGGCATGAACGATTTTTTGACCAAGCCCTTCATCATTGAAGACTTGCTGCAAATGATTGAGAAGTATTGCCAGGTGAGAGGAGATGAACGGCCGAAGCCTGAAACTGTAGATCAGATAGCCGCACTATTGGATGATGGTGAAGAAACGATCGATTTGATTGATGTCGACAAAGCGCTTGCTGCCTTGCATGGCAACCGGCACTTGTATCGACGTATTATCGGACAGTTCAAGCAATGCTGTGATGAGGGAGTTTACAGTCTGGACTCCAAACGCATTCAAAGTAACCCGCGAGACACCATGCGCCTGGTATTTAATGTCAAACGCCTGGCCGAAACGATCGGTGCCTATTACATTGCAGACCTGTTGGAAGAGTTGGAGCAGGCAGTTCAGCGCGATGACCGGGAAGCAATTGAACGTATTGTGGATAGCTACGATACAGGCATAGAGTATGTGGCGCGCGAGATAGATCAGTTAGACCTTTTAAATAGAGATTAGTGCCGGGCAAAAGTCGGCCATTGCGTGAGCAGGAGATACAAGTGTTACAAAAAACCTCCCCATTTTTGATTCTGATTTTATCGATGGCCGGTGTCGGGCTAACGGAGATTTCCGTGTCGTGGAGTTTTTACTACTGGTTCGGTGCATATCTGGCGACCGGAATCCTGTTTATTGTGCAAGACAAGGCGAGCGCCAAAGAGAGCGCGCGGGAGAGTGCGACCATGCAGCATACCCTACACTGGATTGGTGCGATGGCAGCCTTGGCTCTGGTATTTTTATTCATCCGGACCGAGCGGGTTGATGCCTCCCAGGCGGGTTTAATGGCCGTACTGTTACTTGGTTTTGCTGTATTTACGGATGGCTTGCGGATTCATTTACGTTATATGCTAGTCGGTATCTATCTGTTTATTACCGTAGCAATCATGGCCTACATCGAGACCTATATCTGGTGGTTCCTGTTGCTCTCCGTTGCCTTGATTGCACTTGAAATTTACTGGATGCGCAAGTCGGCCTGATCCCTGATTTCAGGACCGTGCATCCAAACCAAAAGGATTGACCATGGAGTTCCTGGTAGAGTTTTTTAGCTCTGACTACATGCCGCACGGCCACTGTTTTTTATGGCTTCCGGGAATTCTTTGGCTGACGGTTGGTGCGGATGGGCTTATCGCCCTGTCGTACTTTTCTATTCCCATAGCGTTATTGATTTTCATTCAAAAACGGCCAGACCTGCAGTTCAAGCGCATCGCTCTGCTGTTTGCTGCGTTCATTCTGTTTTGCGGAATTACACACCTCTTTTCTATCTACACCATTTGGCATGGTACTTACGGTATCGCTGCCATATTGAAATCCATCACCGCAGTGGTTTCGTTTGTGACGGCTGTGGTGGTGTTCCGTTCTATCAAGCCTGCCCTGGCCATTCCATCCCCTGCAGAACATGAAGCGGCTTTGCGAAAAACTTTGGAGCATCAGCAGGAAGTAGAGCGCCTCAATATCAAGGCGAGTTTTGATGACATGTTGCGTGCAGCGATGGACTTCATGCCCTCCGGTGTTCTGGTGTTGAAAAGCGATGGAGAGATTGTTTACATCAATGCCGAGGCCGAGAGGTTATTTGAATATGAGCCTGACGAGTTAATCGGGCAAAACGTTCAGGTGCTTGTGCCCGAGAAAGACCGGGCTAATCATCACTCATGGATGACGTCCTTCTTCCACAACTTGAACCAGCGAGCCATGGCAAGTGGTCGGGTTATACAGGGCAGAACGAAAAGTGCTGCCCCGGTCTCTCTTGAGGTTAGCCTGATGCCAAAATCGGTTGGGCAAGAGACTTATGTTTTTGCCTCAGTTTTGGGTGTAAATCAGGTACTTAATCTCGAAGAGAAGGTTTTGACCCATACAAATCGTCTGGTAAGAGCGATCAACGCGGCGGACGAGGGAATATGGGAATGGAATGTGCAAACCGGAGATGTCTGGTACAGCCCCCGCTTGCTCGGGTTAATAGGTGTAGACCCGGAGTCGCAAGAATATAGCGTCGATGACTGGTTTACACACATTCACCCGGACGACAAGTCTCAAGTGAGTGCGGCTCTGCAGGAACACTTTGACCAACGAACACCCTTTAAGGTGCAGTATCGAGGGCGCAATGAAGAGGGCGAGTATCAGTGGATGCAAACGCGCGGTGAAGCGCGTTTTAATTCAGCGGGCGAGCCTATGTTCATGTCCGGTACGCTAGTGAGTGTCGAAGAGTTGGTTGCCCTATCCGATAAGCTTGAAGAGCAAATTGCCGTCAATGAGGAGCTCTCGCAAGACTTTGTAAATACCTTTGAATTGGCGGCTGTAGGGATCGCCCATGTGTCTCCACAGGGCAAGTGGTTACGGGTTAACAAGCGACTTTGCGAGATCGTCGGCTATACCCAGGGAGAGTTGATGACCCTGACCTTTCAGGACATAACCCATCCGGATGATCTCGAAAGTGATTTAAAGCAGTTGCAAAAGGTCATCGATGGGAAAATCGAGGCTTACTCCATGGAAAAACGTTACTTCCATAAGGACGGCCATATCATCTGGATCTATCTGACTGTATCTGCTGTTCGCAGTAAAAGCTTGGGTACCGGAGATCTGCAACCGGATTATTTTATTTCGGTGATTGAAGACATTTCCGAGCGGAAACGTATTGAAAAAGATCTGGCCGCCTCCAATACTGAGCTAGAGCGTTTTGCCTATGCAGCCTCCCATGATTTGCAGGAACCTCTGCGCAAGATCTCGATGTTTTCGGATAGCTTGCAGGATCGCTTGAAAGGGCTGTTAAACGATGAGGAAGCGGAATACGAACTGGATCGTATTGGTGATGCTGCAACAAGGATGAAGGCGATGGTGGCCGCGTTGATGGAGCTTTCCCGTGCCCAGCGTCTGGAGCCTAGTCTGGAAAAAGTATCGCTTGCTACGTTGTTGGGCGAAACCGGGGAACAGCTGGAAACGCTCATTGCGGATCGTGGTGCCCGTGTGAATTTGCTGGGCGACTCCTTGACGTTAGAGGTTGATAAAGCGGCGATGCTGCATGTATTCCAGAATTTGGTTACCAATGCCATACGCTATTGCCCCGAGTCGCGCTCGCCGATAATAGATGTAAGCGCTGCAATAGCTGAGGGTATGGTCAACATCCGTTTTCAGGATAACGGTTCGGGTATTGAAGAGAGATTTCACGAAGTGGTTTTTGAACCATTTCGGCGCTTGGCGGGTAAACACATAGAAGGTTCGGGAATGGGCTTGCCTATATGTAAACGTATCGTGGAGAAACATGGCGGAAGTATTCGCATTGAAACCACTAATGACAACGGAACCTGTTTTTTAATCAGCATTCCTCAAAACTAGACTAAGATGAAGGCAAAACCTTGCAAAGGCTGATAACTTGGAACACTTTAGGGTTGTTATGAGTACACAACAAATGCAGTTTATTTTGATTGATGACGATCTTGACGAACATTACTTGTTTGAGCGGGATTGTAAGCGCCATGCTCCGCAAGTGGCCCTGCAATGCTTTGATTCATGGCACGCGTTTGATGAGTTCATGAGCGACAAGGCCGGCTCAGGTTTAAGCCGCAGTGTCGTGTTGCTTGACCTGAACATGCCAGATATTTCCGGACATGAAGTGATTGAAAAGATGCGCTCCGATGAGCGCTACAAAGCGCTTCCTATCGTTGTGTACAGCACTTCGAAATCACAGGCAGATATTCAGCTCAGTTATGCTTTGGGGGCGAACAGCTTTATAACAAAACCGGCAGACAGGGCAGAAGCAGAGAGCCTGACTTCAAGTCTTGCCGAATACTGGGCAAAGTGTGTCGAACTGCCTGTCTCTTGCTGATTAATGTACGGACGGATCACGTTGGAAGGATGTGTGTGTGAGTGACTTTAACTTGCTGATTGTTGAGGACGATGCCGACGACCTTAGAGCAATAAAGCGTTTGCTTGAAAAGGATGCGAGCCGTCATTATTTGTTTGAGGACTGCGGCTCTTTGGGCGCAGCGCTTGACCTGATGGAGAGCAAAACGTTTGATGCGGTGTTGCTTGATCTTGGTTTGCCGGACTCAAAGGGGCTCGAGACACTGACCAGTCTGCAGGAGCACAACATCGATACTCCGATTGTGATCCTGACCGAACTTGATGATGAAAACTTTGCAGAACAGGCAATGCGTCTCGGCTTCGAAGATTACGTGCCAAAATCCGCCTTGTTGACTGCACGCCTGGATTGGCAGGTAAAGCAGGCAGTAGAGCGTCATAAAGTGACCAAGGGCTATTACGAGCGAGCCACGGTGGATGCGCTGACCGGCGTCCATAATCGCGCCTATTTTGATGAAGCACTGCAGCGTGCGGTTTCAGAACACAATCGTTCGGGTGAAAACATGGCGCTGGCGCTGATCGATCTTGATGACTTCAAGACAGTCAATGACCAGCAAGGACATGCAATGGGGGATATCGCATTGATCGCCCTGGGAGAGAGCCTGAATGCCTGCAAACGCTCGGAAGATATTGCGGCCCGTATTGGTGGTGATGAATTTGCATTGTTGCTCGGCCATACCAAAGAGGGTTCCGGGCCAGAGCAACTGCTAGAGCGCATCAAGACTTCTTTTGCCGAAAACGCCCGAAAGCAGGGTATGCAGGTCGTGCCTACCTTGAGTATTGGCGTCGTGTGGCATCAACCGGAAATGACCGCGAAGCAGCTCTATGCGCACGCCGATCAAGCAATGTATCAAGTCAAGAATAACGGCAAGGATGGTTTTTCTTTCGCGAACGCGCGATGAATTGTGAGCCGTCCTTATTTTTTATTTCTCCAAGCTTTATAAAAACCAGCTTAGATAGCGTTTCATCATAAAAAAAGCCCTCTCTGGTCAGCTTTTTTCACGCGTTACAATTCGTTTCAAACTTTCTTCTTCTGCTTACAAAATAAACAGTTTACCAACCCCCTCGCACCATTTTTTGTACTAGTCTTCGAGTGCGAAAGTGTCGACAGAGTCTCACTTTTGCGCACCTTACAAATCTAAAAGTGAGAACTTCGAGGGCGCTATGAAATACGTTGTTATCCAAAATCCTACTCTTCTTGCCAAGCTTGATGACGCTGCCTGGGCGGTTGGCCCGGATGGTCAAACTCTGGACTTGAGTCAAAACATGATGCTCCTCCCCGGCACAATTATTGGTGTCGACAGCGATTCTGAATTGGAACAATTTATCGATTCTCACTTGGAGATAGACCTGGGCGCCATCGCGACAACCGAGGGTTTTGACTCCGAAGGGGTTCTGGCCGGCGCTTTTGATTCGCAAGGGTTTGAAGATAACCGCGAAGCCGCAGAAGAAGAGGAGACCGAGCAGGGTATCGGTGCGCTTCGTCAAAGCCAAAACGTTACCGAGTCGAACCAGCTTGTTGAATACGAAGCAGAGTTTGAAGATATTTCGTCCAAGGGTTTTGACTCAGGTAGTAACAAGTTTCTCGACGACGACAACAATATTGCCATAGCAGAAGACGGCCCTAATCAAGCCCCCGAGATTATGGGCCTCGCTGAAGCAGACATCGTAGAAGATACAAGCTTTTTGATTGGGCAAGAGTTATTGCTCTCAAATGCGCGAGATCTGGATAGCCCCATCCTGACAGCGCAAGATTTGACGGTGAACGTAGGTGAGTTAGTAGATAACGGCGATGGTACATGGACCTATACCCCCGATTTGGATTTTAACGGTGAGGTGCTGTTCACCTATGCGGTAACGGATGGCATTGCAACAACCGAAGGATTTGAATTGCAGTTGACGGTGCTGGGGGTCAACGATCCGGCCTACGTGACAGGCGGCATCGATCTCGAGTTTGACGATTCTGCCATTTTGACCGGCTTTGAAGTGAGCGCCGAAGAATCCAACTTGCTTAGTGTCGCATACGACCCTGAAAGTGACGGTAGCACACTCAAAATTGGTAGCGTCAATGGCGACGTGAACGCGGTGGGTGACCCCGTCGTTGTCCAGTTGGAATACATCAATGCAGATGGGGTGCCGAGTACCTTTGATGCCATCTTGACCATAAATCCTGATGGTTCATATAGTGTTGCCGCATTGGATATTCGCCCGCTGCCCAAAGATGCAGTGGCAACAGGCTCGTTCAGCTATCAAGTTGTCGATGACGATGGAGCCCTTTCTGACACGGTCACTACCAGCTTCCAGATTACCGGTAAAAACGATGCGCCTGAATTAATTCCGGCGACCCCTAACTTTAGCGAAGACGCACTTGAAACAAGCATTGCTGTTTCCGCCAAAGACAGCACTCTTTTGGCTGGTGCAAGCGATATCGATGATGTTGATAGCACGCTGAAAATTGCCACCATCAATGGTTCCGATACCAGCGTCGGTGAATCTGTCGTCGTGACTTTATCCTATACAGACGCTGATGGTGTGGCACAAACACAGGATGTAAATCTTACCGTCAATGCTGATGGTTCTTACGCCATCGAAGCATTTGATCTTGATCCGCTCCCAAATGGTGTCGACGCTGTTGGCTCATTTACTTATCAAGTGGTTGATGATGATGGGGCGTTATCGAACACTGCGACGAGTGAGATTCGCATTACCGGCACCAATGATGCGCCGGTGCTATCCGTTCAAGACTACGCTTACAGTGAAAATGATCTCGAAGCAGGCATTACTGTAAGTGCGGCCAATAGCCTTTTATTGCGTGGGGCTAGCGATATAGATGACGCAAACGCAAGCCTTACGATTGGCGGTATTAATGGGGAGACTACGAATGTTGGCCAACCAGTTACGATCACTTTTAGCTTTAACGATGCAGCAGGCAATGCTCAACAGGTTGATGGCACTTTAACGGTAAATGCCGATGGCAGTTACTCTATTGATGCGCTCGATTTAAGTGCGCTTCCTGAAGGTGCCATTGCAACAACCAGCTTTACCTATCAAGCGTCAGACGATGATGGTGCATTATCAAATGAAGAAACCAGCTTCATCTCTATTACGGGCACTAACGATAACCCTCAACTAGTCGCTCGACACAACTTGTATGACGAAGACCAACTTGAAAACGGTATTAGCGTTGATGCAGCCTCGAGTAATTTATTAAGTGGGGCAACTGATATTGATGACGTTGCTGCCGTTTTAACAATCGGTACGGTCAATGGAAACGCGGCGAACGTTGGTGTGCCATTTAATAGCTTGCTAACCTTTACCGATGCTGATGGCGTTATTCAAAACCAAAACATTGAAGTCACCATAAATGCTGATGGCAGCTACAGCATCACGGGCTTTGACCTGGATGCCTTGCCGACTGCTAACGTAGCGGTGGCAAGTTTTTCTTA
>DAITOW010000001.1:0-61783 GCA_036833965.1 Oleiphilaceae bacterium | reverse complement strand
TTTGTAATCAGCTGGGCTTGATCCGTTCGCTCATCAAATCCAAGCAAAAGAGATGCCGCCTCGTTCCACCAATCGAGCTGACCAATTTCGTTGGTCATCACAACACCATCCTTCAGCGCATTCGCAGAGGAACGGACTCGGTTGATCATTCGGCTCAAACGATCACGGGCTTTAAGATTTTGCTGCTGGCTATGATACAAACCTTCAAAAAGATCGCCCCAAAGACCATAACTCTCGGGGATGTTTTCTTCTTTATTGGATGAATAAAGCCAGGTGTGGAGACGCAAAGCCTGACGAACCGTCCAGACCAGATAGACAGAGAGCGACAACAGCAACACGATTAGGAGCTCATCAATCAACAGACCGAAGAGCACCGCAATCAGTAAAACCCAAATCATAAAGCGCAGATGCTCGGAAGCTCTCTTGTGCATCGGGTTCCTATCCTCGAGAACTTGACTGTTAATCGTCGTATTCTAGCGAATTAATGAGCTGTTTTGGTAGAAAACCGATAGCCCGTTCCACGGACGGTTTGTACCAAATAATCATGCGCGTCACCTAAAGCCTTTCGCAAGCGGCGAATATGCACATCAACAGTTCGCTCTTCAACGTAGACATTACCGCCCCAAACCAAATCTAGCAACTGTGCTCTGGTGTAGACGCGATCCTGATGTGTCATAAAAAACTGCAACAGTTTGTATTCGGTTGGCCCCATAGACACTTCCCTGCCATTTGAGGTCACTCGATGACACACGGGGTCAAGCTCCAAACCATTGACATCAATGGCTGTCTCAATGCCTTGTGGGGTCGCCCTTCTCAGGACAGCCTTTAGACGGGCAACAAGCTCTCGGGGGGAGAACGGTTTGGTGATGTAATCATCCGCACCAACCTCAAGACCCTGAATTTTGTTGTCTTCCTCGGTCTTCGCTGTGATCATGATGATTGGAATATCTGCAGTGGCGTCATCCCGTTTTAAACGTCTGGCCAGCTCAATACCACTTGTTTCCGGGAGCATCCAATCAAGTAAGACCATATCCGGCCTTTGATCAACGATACAGGTATACGCATCTCGCGCATTGTCTGCTTCCAAGCATTCGTAACCTGCCATTTCCAATGCAACGGCAATCATCTCTCGAATAGGCGCTTCGTCGTCAACAATAAGAATCTTTTTATCTGACATTTACCTTTTCCCGTAGGTTAATGCTCACCCAAGAACGCTCGGGTCAGTATGCTGAATATGTGCTATTACATAAAAAGCTTGTTACAGATATATGACAACTCCGAAATTGGGATGCAAGGCCTTATCGGACCGCGTAATCAAACACGATGCCAACCAATATAACCATTCCAACATGGTTATTGTTAAGGAAAGCCCTAAAACAGTCCTCCTTGTAGCGCAGACGAATCAAATGCTGCTGATACACCAATAAAACCGAAGCAACTACCACCGAGAGAAAATAGAAACTACCTAAGTTTAGCTGATCTCCAACCAAACAAAGTGCCAGGACAAAAAGCACCTGCAAAGACGCAATAATCGCGCGATCTGCTGAGCCAAAGAGAATTGCCGTGGACTTAACGCCAATTTTAAGATCGTCGTCCCGATCGATCATGGCGTAGATCGTGTCGTAGGCAACCGTCCAGAGCAGCGTTGCTGTAAATATGATCCAGGCCAGTGCAGGCACAGTTTCCTGAACCGCAGCAAAAGCCATTGGAATTGACCAGGCAAATGCAGCACCAAGAAATACCTGCGGAAGAAAAGTGTGTCGTTTCATAAACGGGTAAATACAGGCCAATGCGAGCGCGCCAAAAGACCAAAAAATAGCGTACTGGTTTAAACAAAGAACCAGACCCAATGCCATACAACACAGAATCACAAAAAAGCCGAGAGCCTCTTTGACGCTTAACGCTCCGCGCGCTAGTGGTCGCGCTTTGGTACGCTCAACATGCCCATCGATATTACGATCGGCAATATCATTAATCACACATCCGGCTGCACGCATTACTACAGCACCTAATATAAAGATGATCAGGTGCTTCATACTCGGCAAGCCTTCACTGGCGATCCACAATGCCCATAGTGCTGGCCACAACACTAGAAACGTTCCGATTGGCTTGTCAAAGCGAGCCAGACGCAAAAACTCCATCGCTTTGCCGGCTTTATTTTCTGAGTCCATCGCCCACTCTTGAGGCTTATCTTTCATGTTCACTCATCCCGAATATGGCATTCGCTTCTTAACACTCGCAAATCACCGAATTGCAAAAATGCTCAACCACCAACAGGGGCTTGCCATGCAATTTAAAAATAGAACGTCGGGCAAACGAAGCGCCGGCTCGATCGGTATAACAACTTATTTCAAGCTGTTCTCTCTTCATCGAGCGCGAGGCAAATAAAAATGCACCTAGAGGCTTTGAACCCAAAGACCTTAGCTGCCTTTCTTCGCCACTTAAGGTGGACAGGGGAATAACACTTCGCGCCTTGACCCAAACCTCACCATGACATACCAGCTCTACTTCTCGCACAAGCGCATGTCGACCCATGCCAAGTTTTAACGCTTTACGCTCACTGAGTGAGGGCAAACTAATCATTTGCCTATTCACCCGCACATAAAAGTCACCGTGCGATGCTTGCTGCAGTCTTTTTGTCAGGGAGCCTCTATCCAGAACCCATTCTTGCCATGATCGCGGCATAAATGATGCGGGTACTCGGCGATAGGCATGCCAGTTTGTATGTGGCTTTTGCAAAAACTCACCCTGCAAAGGTTTGATAATCAGGCATTCTTACCGGAGATCGAAAGCCCTTCTGGTTTGCCGAGGAGTATAACGAAGGCCGCTTAAATAAACCAAGCGTATAATATTTCATTGAGCGGCTTAGCCTGATTGGTTACATTAATGCGCCTATCTGCACGGAATTACAGTGGCTTAACTGTGTGCGAATCTAAAACGAGAGGTAAGTATGAAGAAGTGGCAATGTGTTGTCTGCGGTTTAATTTATGACGAAGCCGAGGGTTGGCCAGATGACAACATCGCACCGGGAACAAAATGGGAAGATGTCCCTGAAGATTGGGAATGTCCTGACTGCGGTGTCGGCAAAGAAGACTTCGAAATGGTTGAAATTTAATGAGCGACCCGATTGTCATTATAGGCTCTGGAATGGCCGGCTACGCCGTAGCGCGCGAGTTCCGCAAGCTTAATAGCGAAGCACCGCTGTTAATGATTACCCAGGACGATGGAACTTCCTACTCCAAACCCATGCTTTCGACGGGTTTCGCAAAATCAAAAACGGCAGCCGAGCTTGCTATGGCAAGTGCCGCAGACATGTCAGAGCAGTTAAACATGTCGATTCGAACCCATGCGAAAGTCGAAGCGCTTGATACGGCGACTAAGGAACTCTTGGTCGATGGCACTTCGGTTCGCTACGAAAAATTGGTTCTTGCGACAGGTGCCCAAGTTCATGTTCTGCCCTTTTTACCTGCCGATACGAGCCGTGTTTGTTCCATCAATGACTTGAACGATTACAGCAATTTTCGGGAAAAGTGCGCCGGACTCAAACGCATTGCCATTATCGGTACTGGTTTGATTGGCTGTGAATACGCCAATGACCTGTTAAACGGCGATTTCGAGATTGACCTGATTGGCCCTGGTAATGAAGTGCTTGATGCCTTGCTACCTGCAGAGGCCTCAAAATGCGTTACGCAGGCACTTTCAGATGCTGGAATAAATCTGCATCTGGGCCAAACCGTGGTTGCCATCGAAGAACAGAATGAAAATGTGGTGATCGCGCTGGAGAGCGGCGAAAAAATTCAGGCCGATCTCGTCATCAGTGCGATTGGCCTCAAACCGAATTCCGGGCTCGCAGAAGCGGCTGGAATTGCCGTGAACAAAGGTATCGTCTGTGACCGAACGCTTGAGACCTCTGCCAAAGATGTATTCAGTATCGGTGACTGTGCTGAAGTCGACGGCCATGTCCTGCTTTATGTTTTACCGCTTATGGCAGGTGCGAAGGCCTTGGCAAAAACACTCAACGGCAACTCTACCGAGCTAAACTATGGAGTGATGCCGGTGATGGTGAAGACACCAGCTTGCCCGGTGGTCGTTCTTCCTCCCAATTCGAACGATGGAGAGTGGACTAGTGAGTCAGATGGCTTTAATTCAAAGAGCGTTTTCAAAAATGCGAATGGCGATATTCTTGGCTTTGCTTTAACTGGCGATATGACCAAGGAAAAGCAAGCGCTTTCCAAGCTGGCTCCACCGATTCACGGATAATTTAAGATTTAGTTAAGTTCTTGTATATCCATGTTTTTATCAATAAGGCTCTGACATAATTAGTGCAAATAATAATTAGCACTCGTCATGTCAGGCCAAAGCCATGCTCACACAGACAAGACCTCGAAAGCAAAAACCGGCGCAGCAAACACCGCAGCAAAAGGCGCCGCGTTTTAAACAGAAATTAGCTACCACAATTAGGAAATCAGCGTGGGAAATGACTCCAGAGGAGGCATTACGGGTCAATTATCTTATGTATGAGCATCAAAACATTCACGAGTAAGCTATGAGTACTGCACTGCAGCAACTGATTGATGTTCTGGCGCTACAGCAAACAGATGAAAATCACTTTGAGGGTGTGAGCGAAGACCTGGGCTTCCCCAATGTTTTCGGCGGTCAGGTTTGTGGACAGGCAATGATGGCCGCCTACAAAACGGTCAGTGAACGCATTGCACATTCAATGCATGGCTATTTCCTCAGAGCTGGCGATCCACAATTACCCATTCAGTATGAAGTGCAGAATCTTCGCGACGGCGGCACATTCTCTGCAAGGCGCGTTATTGCGAGCCAGCACGGCAAAGAGATCTTCACTCTCAATGCATCATTTCAGGCGCAGGAAACAGGCTTTGAACATCAGGCGGAAATGCCGGAAACAAAGCAGCCTGATGTCTTGTTGTCCGAACTTGAGATGCGACGACGTTTCAAGCACTTGATCCCCGAGAAGCTTCAGGCGCAATTCACCCGCGACCGCCCGATAGAAATCCGCCCGGTGAACCCTGTAAATTATTCAAATCCTGAGGTCAGAGCCCCCTTCAAGCAAAACTGGTTTCGTGCTGTCGGTGATCTTCCGGATGATCAATATTTGCATCAGTGTATTCTCACCTACGCATCCGACTTTGGTTTACTCGGCACCAGCATGTTGCCGCACGGGGTCAGCTTTGCACAAAAAGGCATGCAAGTCGCAAGCATCGACCATGCGCTCTGGTTTCACCGTCCGTTTCGGGTAGATGAATGGCTTCTCTACGATATGGATAGCCCGAGTGCTTCCTCCGGACGCGGCTTCAATCGTGGAAATATCTTTAATCGGAACGGAGAACTGGTTGCCTCGGTATGTCAGGAAGCATTGATACGAAAGAAAGCCGTAAAGCCAGAGTAATATACTTGCGTAAACTGCCTTGCAGGGCGCATTATTAGACTTATAAAGAATGGAAGAACAAAGGAGTACGGCCATGAGTGGTGCTGAAGAGAGCCGCCAAGCTAAAGTGATTAGTGAATTACGCGTTTTTATTCGGAAAGTCTTATCTGATCCAACGATTGCAACAAAGTGCATGGAAATTGCTCGTAAGCATAAAGATGACCCCGATGCCTCACGTGTTATTGCTGAAGAAATCAGTGCAAATACCATCGTACGTATCCCTGAAGAGCACAGTGATGCAGACAAGATCTTTTTGGATATTATTCACGAAGTTCTGGATGACGAGGCAGCACTGTACTAGTCCAGACATTCAAATCAGCAGTGGTTAATCCAAAACGGATTCAAAAGAGCGGTTCACTACTTACGTAACCGCTCGTGCTGCTCATATCCGAAGCCTCCTCCATCAATGCAACTATTTATCTTGAAATACTTGATTCATTAAGCACGGAAAACACATCCTTGCCGGTTCACGCTATAGTTCTATAACGAATTAAAACTTTCGAACGAGATCATGAATCTACAGGCTCTTTTGCTTCAAGCGCGCGATCAGAATATCCGAGCAGTTGTTGCGTTGGAAGGAGATGCGCCGTGGTTAACAACAGCCTATGCAAGCCTGCGTGAAGCTCTTTCAAGTTGGTTTGAGCGGTCAGCATCGCAGCGGGCACTGATTTTAAGCCCTAATGATCAACTCGCAATCTTTCCAGATCACGATAGGCTCGTCTTGCCATCCAAGTTCAAAGCTAGCCTTGGGCTTGAGACGGAACTACTAGTTTGGGATCTGCTCAATGAGGTTAGACCCGATGCTCTTGCGGCTACAAGCGGAGCGTTGGCTGGTGGCGGTATTCTTATTACCCTTGCACGGAATGAATTGCGCAAGCTGGCATCGGAGAGGCGCTGGTACCAGATTCTTCGTGAATCCGAAACTACCCTGGTACTTAGCCAAGACAACTTCGACAAGGAGCTCTCGGTTCTGCCATCCAAAAGCCAAGCCGAGGCTTTTTCCGCTCCTGAAATGGGCTCAAGGAAACAAGCGCTGCAGCTCAATGAGGAACAGCAAAACTGTATCGAGCAAATAGAAAATCTGGTGTCGGGACATCGGCATCGTCCACTCGTTATTCGCGCCGACAGAGGGCGTGGAAAGTCTACATTACTCGGTGTCGCGGCGGCGCAGCTGATTAACCAAAACAATGCCATCACCATCGTTCTGGCAACAAATCAACGTGCTTCAACTAAGGTTCTGGAATGGCATTTCCGACAAAACCTGCAAAACGCAGAGCATGAGAATCGTCTTAAGGTCATGCCTTGTGATGCCATTTTAAACGACCACCCCGAATGCTCATTATTGCTCATTGATGAAGCAGCTAGCGTTCCATTGCCAGTGTTGGAAGCGCTACTCAGGCAATTCTCCCGAGTCGTTATGGCGAGCACACTTCACGGTTATGAAGGCAGCGGCCGCGGCTTTGATTTAAAGCTGCAACAAATACTTGAACGCTGCGATCAGCAAGGGAAAGTTATTGCTCTGGATACTCCAGTGCGATGGGCTCCACACTGTCCACTCGAGCAGACAATTAACCATGCATTCATCCTCAAGACTTCTTTTTCCCCAGAGGAAAAAATCTCCCCGGTGAGTGAACCGATTCTAAAATGGTTGCGACCCGCGACACTGGCTTGTGACGAAGTCATGTTGAAAGAAATTTTTTCGCTGCTGGTGCTGGCACACTACCAAACACGCCCTTCCGATTTGGCCATGTTAATGGACAACCCGGCCCTGCATATTGCCATTCTGCAAGCCCAGGGGGGGATTGTCGCAGCAGCGTTATGCATTGATGAACACATGCCCGAGGCAAGCGATACAAAACTTGCTGAAGACATTATCTCCGGCAAGCGCAGGCTGATTGGTCGCCTGTTGCCGCAGGCGCTGGCTACTTTTTATGGCGACACACAATGGTTAGAACATCGAATGTTGCGTGTAATGCGCATTGTGGTGCATCCCCATCAACAAAACAGGGGGTTAGGCTCGCTCCTGTTAAATGAGGTCGAAAAGTATGCGATGGACAACGAGTTCGATGCTTGTAGTGTTAGTTTTGGTGCAGACGAGCGACTCATTTCATTTTGGCAACGCGCGGGCTATCGTTGCATGCGCCTCAGCTACAAAGCAGATGCCTCAAGTGGCGTGCGTTCCAGCATGCTGGTCAAACCTTTGAGCAAACCCATAAAGGGTTTATGTGATCACTATCAACCTTACTTTCACCGCCATTTGCTTAGCGGTCTTAACCATTTCTATCAGGATCTTCAGCCAGAACTCCTGCCCGCTCTCCTTCAAGGAAGTAAGCAACAGGATTTAGATGATCCTCACCATCTCAATGAGGCAGCGCGTAGCAAGCTTTCACGATTTGCGACATCCGGAAGTGCAACATGGGATTGCTGGCCTGAGCTACAAGCATTGGTACTTCACTCTTGCTCAAAGCCAAACGCGACGCAGCAATCGATGCTTCACAAACTGATAGCTTATCTTTTGGTAGGCGATACTTCGGTGATCGCTAAGGCCGGAGGGAAAAAGGCCTGGGAAAGAGAAGTGCGAGAGGCTACAAGCAAACTTCTCGCAGACTTATAATGTGTAGAATCAGATCGTAAAACTTGAACCGCAACCACAGGTAGTGGTGGCGTTCGGGTTATTAACGGTGAACTGCGCTCCTTTCAATCCTTCTGAATAATCCACTGTCGATCCCACCAGGTATTGGTAAGACATCGGATCAACCACTAGATTGACGCCCATATTTTCAATCACGGTATCATCGTCTGCGAGTTCTTCGTCAAAGCTGAATCCGTACTGGAAACCGGAACAACCGCCGCCCGTTACGTAAACCCTCAGCTTCAACGCCGGGTTTTCTTCCTCTTCGATCAGATTTTTCACCTTGGTCGCCGCCGCATCGGTGAAAATCAAAGGGGAAGGAATGTGTGACTGGACAACGCTCATCGGAACTCCTGACTACTCTTTAGGCGAGCAATTATCTTCTTATCCGACAAATTTAGTCAAGTATTCCTAATTCTTCGACGACGAACCAACGGCTTTAAGTTCTACAGCATCACTCGCTGCCGGCTCGCTCTTCGGCTTTGGGGCGTCATTCTCTTGCCTTTCCGTCTCTTTACGATGCACCAGATTCCCGTTTACTTCGGCCCCCATCGCCATTTCAATCAGGTGATAATACACATTACCTTTAACTGAAGCGTTTTCAGCAAGTTCGACATGACTGGATGCGTAGACATCACCGTGTACCGTACCATTGATAATAATGTGCGGTGCATAAACATCACCGTCAATCTCACCAATGTCACTAATACGGACAACAGCCTCATTATCTTCAGATGAGCGTATCGTGCCTTTAATGTAGCCATCGATATGCAAACCACCAGCGAACTGCAGATCGCCTTCAATTGAGGTTTTGCTGCTGATCAAGGTATCAAAGGTCGCGCTGTGCGCCTTCGATACGGACTTTCGTTTATTTTTTCCCCACATACTAAACCTCTTAACGTTCGCTGGTCAGCTATTCCGGCTGAGCAGTATTAACCGCGCCTGGAATCAATTCCAACCATGCTTTATTTAACTCAATTCGTGATGCGTTTTTGCCCTTGCTCTGGGCGACCACTTGAATTTGCTCTGGCTCGAAGCCTTCCGGTAGCGATATTTTGCCAATAAATTCCTGGAAGTATTTAAAACGAAACTTCATACCAAGTTCTTGCACTGATGAAACGTCTCGTAATGGTATTACCACACTTTCGGCGTCCTGTTTGCCGACCAAATTGACGGCAACCACGCCTTCAACATAGTCTCTGCGGCTCGCGACTTGTGCCAACACTATTTTGTAAGCATAGCGCCTGTTTTGCTCTAATGCCGAAAATTCCATCGATTGAATTTGTAAGCCTTTGTTATTCTTGGAAGGCGCCATAATGCCCTGATAAAACGTGACGTCTTTTTGCAACTGCGCAACGCGATCCCGCAACTCACCAATTGTGGCTTGTATCTCCTGTTTGGCACGTTCGTTAATCGCCTCGCTCTGCTTGAGATTTTCCACTTGTTGTTTCAACTGCTCATTTTCAGCAAGCGCCTCCCTGTGCTGGGAAGAGAGGGAGGACAAGCTTTCAACCGCCGCTTTATGACGAATCTGCATCTCAAAAACGCCAATATAATACGCTGCGCTGGCACAGACCAAAGCCAACAGTGCGACCTGAATCATTAATCTGCGCCTGCGTCCGGGCTTATGCCGAACGAGGATCATTTTGTCGTGCGCGGAGTTTTTTGCCATAAAAAATTAAGGACTCAGTGGAACAAGCTGAAGGCCACAACGCTCATCAAAACCAAACATGATATTCATGTTCTGAACCGCTTGGCCTGATGCGCCTTTCACCAAATTATCGATAACAGAACTAATAATCAGAATGTCACTATCGGCCTGTTTATGGATCGCCATCCGACAAATATTCGAGCCTTTGACACTACGCGTCTCGGGCAATGAACCCGGAGGCATCACATCAACAAATGGCTCAGTCGCATAGCGCTGTTCAAACAGGCTCTGTATTTCTTCAAGACTCATCGCTTTACCCGCATCATTTAACGGCGCATAAAGTGTCGCCTCGATACCGCGAATCATCGGGACAAGATGTGGAACAAAGGTCAAAGATACAGACTCACCTGCAGCCCAACTTAAACCCTGCTCAATCTCGGGTCGATGACGATGACCACTAATCCCGTAGGCTTTGAAGCTATCTGCACTCTCTGCTAGTAAACTTCCGACACTGGCCTTACGCCCTGCACCACTAACACCGGATTTTGCATCGGCAATCAAATGATCCAGAGAAACAAGCTTACGCTCAAGCAGCGGAATCAGACCTAGCTGGATGGCCGTTGGATAACATCCCGGGCAAGCAACGATCTTTGCAGCTTTGATATCGGAGCGACTTGTTTCGGGCAGACCATAGACGGCTTCAGAAATCAGATCGGGACTGTTATGTGCTTGTTGGTACCATTTCTCCCACAAAGCCTGGTCTTTTATCCGGAAATCTGCAGAAAGATCAATGACACGAGCGCCGGTTGCAAGAACGTCCGACATCATGGATTGGGCAACACCATGGGGCGTTGCAAAGAAAATCACATCACAGCCATTCAAATTTTCAGCGGACGGCTCACAAAAAGGGATATCAACAAAGCCCCTCAAATTCGGGAACATTTCACTGACAGCAGTCCCTGCATCACTTCGCGAGCAAACAGCATGCACTTCAACTTCAGGGTGCAATGCTAACAGCCTGAGCAGTTCGGAACCGGTGTACCCCGTTGCCCCAACAATTCCAGCCTTTATCACTCGAAACTCCTATAATTTCCAAAACAAAAGTCTCCGTAGTGTAACATGCCGCCTACGGAAAAATGATGCCGTTCTTTAACGTAGAACAACGAACAGGTTAGAATGAGTATAATCTAACCATCTCTTAGCCTAGGCCAGCAAATCTTATGCCTTTTGGAGCGAAGCTCGATACCTACAAGCAAGGATTTCGCGAACGCCTTGGCGCTGCCGATGCCCTACCCCAATTAGCCTTGCTCGGTTTTTTTGTAGGAATTATTACTACTCTGGTGATTCTTTTGTTCCGCTGGTGCATAGAATCGGCTTTAAGCCTCTACCTGCCCAATGGCGATCCGGAAAATTTCGAAGGTCTATCTGATTTGCTGCGTGTGACCTTGCCCCTGAGTGGCGCACTCTTAATAGCCATCATTTGGTTCAAGCTGGACGTAGTTTACCGAAAGACCGGTGTGCCTTATGTTATGGAGCGACTCGCTTACCATCAGGGATATATGTCCGTTAAGTCTCTAATCGTGCAGTTTCTGGCTGGTTTTCTAACTATCGCCAGTGGACAGTCCTCAGGTCGTGAGGGTCCTGCGGTAAATCTTGGCTCTGCCTCTGCAAGTATTATGGGGCAATACTTCAAACTGCCAAACAATAGTATTCGCATCCTGATTGCTTGTGGGTGCGCAGCCGCCATTTCTGCATCATTTAATACCCCAATTGCCGGGGTTATTTTTGCAATGGAAGTGGTACTAATGGAGTACAGTCTGATTGGTTTCACCCCCATTATTATTGCGTCTGTTGCAGCTGCTTTTGCATCGCAGGTGATCTATGGCCCTGAACCGGCCTTTTTCGTTCCCCAACTGTATTTGAGCTCACCTTACGAAATTCCGTACATCATTTTGTGTGGTCTGATCATCGGCTGTATTTCTGCAATCTTTGTTCGCCTGCTGTTAAAAACGATGAAGACCGTACAGTTGAATATTTTCTTTCGTATATTGCTTGCCGGAATGATTACCGCCTCAGGTGCTTATTTCTTCCCCGAAATTATGGGAATCGGTTATGACACGGTAAACCATACGTTCACCGGCGAAATCGCTTTGGGGCTCTTACTCGGTATCATGCTCGCGAAGCTGCTCGTGACTGCAACGACTCTGGGTCTAGGTATGCCGAGCGGCATGATTGGACCGACCTTATTTATAGGTGCGACGACAGGCGGAGCACTTGGAATCATCGCCCAGTGGTTGATGCCAAACATTGCATCTTCCACGGGCTTTTATGCCATGTTAGGCATGGGTGCCATGATGGGTTCGGTGCTACAAGCACCACTGGCGGCCTTGATGGCAATTCTTGAACTGACCCAAAACCCGAATATCATTTTGCCGGGCATGCTCGTGATCGTGGTGTCCAGCATGTTCGCAAACACGGTGTTCAAGCAAAAATCTGTTTTCATCACTGCGTTGGAAGCACAAGGCCTGAACTACAACAGTAGCCCAACCATCCAGGCTCTCAGAAGCGTCAGTGTGTTAGCGATCATGGATCGCAAGTTTGCCCGAGCTCAAAAACACGTATCCTGGAGTGAAGCAGAGGAAGTATTACGACAGCGACCAAACTGGATTATCATTCATAACGATAAGTCTGAACCCATTTCCCTGTTACCTGCAGTGGATCTGGTTCGCTACATGGAGCAAAAGAATCCCGCTGAGAGCAAAGTTGAAAAGAAGGATTCGGAAAAAGAAAAAGCGAAGAACATCGCTCTTCTGGAGATCCCGGCTCAGAGACAGGATTTTGTGCATATCTACTATCAGGCAACGCTTGAAGAAGCCTTAAAAAGATTAAACAAGGATGCAAAAGATGCGCTGCTGGTTGAACGCGATAGCGGCGGGTTAAAACGTACGTTGGGTGTGGTTACCCAAAATGATATCAACCGTTATTATCAGTACTCGGGGAACTAGACATGCTTTGGTTTAAAGCCTTGCATATTATCGCCATGGTCTGTTGGTTTGCAGCCCTGTTTTATCTCCCTCGCCTATTCGTTTATCACGCGATGGCAGAGGATAAAACCAGCATCGATCGTTTCAAAATCATGGAACGTAAATTGTATCGTGGAATCGGCACACCAAGCATGATCGCTACCTTTATCTTTGGCGGCATACTGGTAAGTTATTCCCCCGAATACTATGCCGAAAGTATCTGGTTCCACATCAAACTAACTCTGGTTCTAATCCTCGCTGCCTACCACGGATATTGCGGCCGAATACTCAAACGCTTTGCAACGGACAGCGACAGCAAAGGGCATGTGTACTATCGCTGGTTTAATGAATTCCCGGTACTGATCCTGTTTGCCGTCGTCATACTCGTTGTAGTCAAACCTGCTCTATGAAAAATAACACCCTGAGCGGGTTGTACGTCATTACCGATCCGGCTCTGATACCAGCAGGCACCTCCGCAGTGGTTAACGCTGTGAGAGAAGCTTTGATAGGCGGCGCCAAACTCGTTCAATACCGGAACAAAACTGCCTCTTTGGCCCAACAACTGGCTGAAGCAGAGGCTTTGCGGGCACTCACTCGGGAATACGAAGCAACATTAATTATCAATGATTCCCTCGAACTCTGTTTGTCGTGTGATGCCGATGGTCTGCACGTAGGACAAAGTGATGGAGATCTCTCCGAACTACGCAGCCAACTCGGTTCTCGTATACTTGGCGTCACCTGCCATGATTCAATTCCGCTGGCTAATCGCGCAATTGAACAGGGAGCCGACTATTGTGCCTTTGGTGCAGTGTTTCCATCGCCTACAAAACCGCAGGCTAGGCCCTGTGCTCTTGCCACTTTGAAAGAGGCGAGTAAACTGCCCGTACCCGTTTGTGCAATCGGTGGAATTAACACCTCAAATGCGCCCGAAGTACTCAAGCAGGGAGTTAGCATGATGGCCGTTATCTCCGGCGTTTTTGGACAACCATCTATTCGCGCAAGCGCTCAAGCGTTTGCCTCATTTTTCTGATTTTGGAGTAAGACATGTCTCGTTCTGAAGACCTTTTCCTGGACGCGCAGTCCGTCATTCCTGGCGGAGTAAACTCTCCGGTGCGCGCATTTAAAGGCGTTGGCGGAAGCCCCCTGTTTTTTGAAAAAGGAGAGGGCCCCTATCTGTTTGATGCCGATGGCAAGCGCTACATCGATTATGTTGGCTCTTGGGGCCCGATGATCACCGGCCATGCCAATAAAGGTGTCATCGAAGCGGTGCAGAAACAACTCACGAAAGGTTTGAGCTATGGTGCGCCAACCGAGCTTGAAACCACCATGGCTAAAAAGGTGTGTTCACTGATCCCTTCGATCGAAAAAGTGCGCATGGTGAATTCAGGCACAGAAGCGACGATGAGTGCGATTCGCTTGGCACGAGGCTTCACCGGTCGAGACAAGATCGTCAAATTTGAAGGCTGCTACCACGGTCACTCGGATTCGCTCTTAGTGAAGGCCGGTTCCGGCGCACTAACTTTGGGGGTTCCAAACTCTCCCGGCGTTCCAGCCAGTCTGGCCGAGCACACCATTACACTGCGTTATAACGATTTAGATTCAGTTAAGCAGGCATTCGCGGAAATCGGTGATCAGGTTGCAGCGATTATCGTGGAGCCTGTCGCAGGTAACATGAATTGTATTCCGCCTGTAGAAGGTTTTCTGGAAGGCCTTCGGGCTGTTTGCGATGAGTACAAAACGGTTTTGATCTTCGATGAGGTGATGACCGGATTTCGTGTTTCCCTGAGTGGCGCGCAAGGCCACTTTAAGATAAAACCGGATCTGACGACTCTCGGGAAAGTCATTGGTGGCGGTTTACCTGTAGGAGCCTTTGGTGGTCGAGCAGACATCATGGACTATATAGCACCCATCGGCCCGGTGTATCAGGCCGGCACGCTTTCCGGAAATCCGCTGGCAATGGCCGCAGGACTGACCATGCTGACGGATATCAGCGAAGAAGGCTTTTATGATCGACTTATCGCTCAAACAACGCGCCTGGTAGAGGGTTTGCGTGCCGCAGCCAAAGAAACCAACACCGCCATGAGCTTCAACCAGGCAGGTTCCATGTTCGGTTTCTTTTTCACCTCCGAACCACAAATCGATTTTTACGAGCAAGTGGTTAAATGCGACATGGAGAAGTTCCAGCACTTTTATCATGGCATGTTGGAAGAAGGTGTTTACCTGGCGCCATCGGCATTTGAAGCAGGCTTTGTATCAAGCACGCATTCCGATGAAGTGATTGATGCGACGATCGCCGCCGCGAAAAAGGTAATGTCAGGCTTATAAAAAGCGTTCAAGCACCGAGTTAAGGAACATAAATCCTCGTTCGGTCAATTGGATACGCTCCGGTAGCATTAAGCCCTCGGAGCGTAACTTTCCTAATGTTGCAGAAATATCCGACAAACTTAATTCGGTCCGATCCTCAAACAGCGTTTCCTCAACACCGTCTTTTAGACGAAGCGCATTCATCATAAATTCAAAAGCCTGTGCCTCAGGCTCGATCCGCTCCTGGCCTACCCGATATTGTATTCGATCAGCCATGTACGCATCGGGCATACGCGACTTTCGATAACGGAGTAAGTGCCCACTATCAAGCAGACTTATTTTGGAATGAGCCCCGGCACCCAAACCGATGTAATCGCCAAAGCGCCAGTAGTTCAGATTATGCCGGGCCTTACGCGACGCTTTAGCATACGCAGAAACCTCATATTGCTCATATCCCTGTTGCGCCAATAGCAGCGAACCCTGTTCAAGGATATCCCACAACAGTTCGTCCTCTGGCAATGCCGGTGGTCTGGAGAAAAACTCGGTATTCGGCTCAATGGTGAGCTGATACCAACTAATGTGGTTTGGCTGCAGTTCAAATGCCTTTTGCAGATCATCAAGCGCCAGATCAATCGTTTGGCCAGGCAAACCATGCATCAAATCGATATTAAAATTATCAATGCCTGCTGCGCCTATCGCATCAACCGCCTTGTAGATATGGTCTGTACGGTGAATACGACCCAATGCTTCCAACTGAGAATTCTGAAAACTCTGCACGCCAAGGGAAATCCGATTGATACCCGCACGGGCATACTCTTTAAAGTGGCCTGCATCGCTCGCCCCAGGATTTGCTTCCAGAGTGATCTCAATATCAGGCTCAAACTCGAGCCGGGCTCTAAGGAGCTCAAATAGTTTGAGGTAGAAGTCACCGCTCATTAGACTCGGTGTGCCACCACCAAAGAAAATACTATGGATGGCCCTGCCCTGAACATATGGCAAATCTTGTTCAAGGTCTTTTACAAGCGCTTGCAGATAAAGCTCTTCTGGTATTTCTGTTTTGGCGTGCGAATTAAAGTCACAGTAAGGGCATTTCTTCACACACCAGGGCAGATGTATGTACAAACTTAGAAGCGGGAGGTGCAATGTTGTTCCTAATGCTTTTTCTGCAGGACAGGTAACAACTCGCGCAACTGTCGCAAGGCTTTTCCTCGATGACTGATCTCGGACTTTTGCTCACGCGTCAGATCGGCTGCCGTACAGTTCAGATCCGGGATCCAGAACACCGGATCGTAACCAAAACCACCATTGCCTGAGGGTTGTTGCGCAATCAGCCCTTCCCAAACACCATGACAAACCAAAGGTGTCGGATCCTGTGCGTGACGCACAAACACTAACACACAGTGAAACTGCGCCTGACGTTGTTCCGAAGGTACATCTTTGAGCGCATCCAACAAAGCGACAATATTGCTTTGATCGGTTGCTTCAGGACCACTGTAACGCGCGGAATAAATCCCGGGGGCACCTTGCAATGCATCTACCGCCAGGCCCGAGTCATCAGCCAGCGCTGCTTTACCGCTCTCTGCAGCCGCATGCCGCGCCTTCAAAATAGCGTTTTCTATGAAAGTTAACCCGGTTTCTTCCGCTCCCTCTATGCCTAAATCCGCCTGCGAAAGAACCCGGATATCCGCGCCTTCGAGTAATGATGCAAACTCTTTGAGTTTTCCGGCATTACCACTGGCAATCACAATATCCATTCGCACACTCAATCGTTGAAGAAGTTATGGCTGAATCTCAGCTGAAAAGGGTCCGTGACACCCTGGGGGAAAACCGAAATATCAAAAGTGAGGATCTCCCCCTCGCGGAATTGTATTTGAGCAATGTAATAAATTGCCTTGCCTTCAATGACCTGCTGCATGCTCAAGTGCTGGACCTGCTGGATGTCGTTTTTTGCGTTCATATTCACAAGAGCGCCAACAGCCTCCCGGCTTCCATTCTCATTCACTTTCAATACGCTGACATTCACCACTCCCAAAGCCTTGCTTCGTGTCAGGTTATATTGCTTGGCAATTTCAGGCTGCAAAAAGGTACTGTTAAAGGCTATGTAGTGCACTTCGTACTCGGTGCCATCTGGCGCAGCAAACACTTTTTTTTGCTCTGCAAAAGACGGTACCGAAAACAATGCTGTAAGGAAAAAACAACAGATAAGTTGCCCAATACTTCGAAAATTCATAGCGCGTTCCCCGGAATTACTTTCGTTCAATGCGGTAAACCGCAAACTCAGCAAGCATGTTGGGCCAAATCCGAGCCAAACTCTTTTCGCGGAACTCGTCATTGACCACTAATCTGTTTACGATTCGAATATGCTTTTGGTCGCAAAGAATCTCGAAATCTTTGAAGGTGCACAAATGAATGTTCGGCGTGTTATACCATGTGTGCGGCAAGGTCTTGGACATCGGCATCTTACCGTTGAACAACAAATACTGCCGGCAGCGCCAATGACCAAAGTTAGGGAAGGTCACAATGCCCTGTCGACCAAGCCGAAGCATCTCTTCTAGCATTACATCAGGTCGACGCACGGCTTGAAGTGCCTGTGTCATGATGACTGTATCGAACTGCTTGTCCTGAAAGGTGGACAAGCCTTTGGCATCAAGATCGTGTTCAATCACATTTACGCCATTCTCGATACAGCGAGTAATCTGGTTCGGGTCAATCTCCAAACCGTAACCTTTGACCTGCTTCTCCTTCTGAAGGTGTGCAAGCAAGCTGCCGTCACCGCAACCCAAATCCAATACGGTGGAATTGGCTTCAACCCAAGGGCTGATGATCTTCAAATCACCTCTCATAGCTCCAACTCCCTGGCAACACGGTGCATATAAGCGGTAAAGGCTGCCATATAACGGGGACTTGGGATTAAGAAGGCATCGTGCCCATGCGGCGCATCGATTTCACAATAACTTACCGGCTTGCCCGCCTTTATCATTGCTTCGACCATTTGTTCGGAGCGCTCGGGCGCGAATCGCCAGTCGGTGCTGAACGAGACAACAAAATAACCGCATCGTGCCGGTTCAAGCGCTCTCACCAAGTCACCGTCGTAGTCTCCAGCCGGATCAAAATAATCCAGTGCTCGTGTCATGAGCAAATAGGTATTGGCATCAAAGGTTTTTGAAAACCGCTTACCTTGATAATTAAGATAAGACTCTATTTCAAATTCAACACCGTAACCGAAGTTAAACTCTTCCGACTTTTTAATACGGCCGAACTTCTCGCCCATTACCTCATCCGAAAGATAGGTGATATGGCCGATCATGCGAGCCAACATAAGGCCTTTGACTGGCACGGTATCATGCTGGTAATAACGACCTTCATGAAAGGCCGGATCTGATGTAATCGCTTTTCGGGCAATCTCGTTGAAAGCAATATTTTGCGCAGTGAGCTTCGGCGTCGAGGCAATGACGACCGCGTGCTTGACTCGATCCGGATAATCGAGAGACCACCTCAGCGCCTGCATGCCACCCAAACTGCCACCAACAACAGCCGCCCAGACATCAATCCCCAAAACATCGGCAAGTCGGGCTTGACTCTCTACCCAGTCTCTTACCGTGACAATCGGAAAATCAGGGCCGTAAATCTCGCCGGTGTCAGGATCAATGCTAGTTGGGCCAGTACTTCCGCGACAACCGCCAAGGTTGTTCAAGGACACGACAAAAAACACATTGGTGTCGATCGGCTTTCCCGGACCTATACAACTATCCCACCAACCCGGCTTTTTATCCTCTTCGGAGTGATAACCTGCAGCGTGGTGATCACCACTTAATGCATGACAGATCAGAATCGCATTGGAGCAACTGTCATTAAGTTTGCCATAGGTTTCATAAATAAGATCGTACTGAGGCAGAGTTCTGCCACAGTCGAGCTTGAGAGCTTGATCAAAGTGGTGGGTTTTGGGCTCAACCAGCCCTACCGAGTCCGCTGACACGTGCGCATTATTCCCTGAATATTATCGGAGCGATGAGTGCGGAGTGTAAACGTGCATTACAGGCAACGCAACTTGCAACCCCGCTACTTCGGATGCGCGTGCAATTGCTGGGCAATTTGATGTGTAAAGGCTTTTTGCTGCTGCATCCGCTCGATCGCCTGCTCCATCGATTCGCAGGCCTCACGCTTTCCTTTTTGGTCCTTTGCAAGGTCTCTCACACTTTCGAGTTGCTCCTGCAAACCCTGTTTTTGCTCAACGGTGTATTGCAGCAAAGGCAAAAGCGCATCATCGGCCCAGCAGAGAGCGTCCTCGCTCAGCGCTTCGTAGACATTTCTCGCGTCATGGACAAAAGCATTTTTAAAATGGCGAATGACGAGTGTCTGCTCGGTAACAATCAATTTTGGATTGCGCCTATATTTTGCGAAGCCACTTTTAATGTCAGCAAGTTTCGACCGATACTTTTTAATAGAAAAACTGATCGGATGGAGATGATCTGCATTGTGGTCGTTCTTGAAGCGCGCGTACATGGTTTGCACCATCTTCTCAGCGACGCGTATTTCAACCATCAGATCATCTAGAATGCGATCAAGCTCGTCGAAAAAGCGAGTCATCGCCCGGATCAAACCTTTGGTGCTCCAGGAATCCTGCATTGCAGTTCGCACATCAGTAGCGAGCGCATCAAATTTTTGCAGCCCAATAAGATCATTCAGAATATCTTTTTGCGACATCATCAGGCGTCGACTTGATCTTAATGCGACCAGCTTCTTGTAAAAGTCATTGTGGGCAATCTGGGTTTTATCAGCCAACTCGTTGAGCGATTCAGTATCCTGTAAGCCACCCCGAAATTGCTCGAGGTCGTCCGATGCGCGCTGAATACGATGGGTAATCACCTTTTCGCTGCTTTCTACGAGAGAGGATATGTCCGCGATAGCAGATTCGTATAGTAACCTTTCTCGGGTTTCAACCAATTGATCGACCAGTAGCTTTTCAAACTTCGCAAGGCCACTCTTATGCAACAGAACCTGATCTTCGTTGACCTTGGCAAGCAAAGCCTTTTTGGCTGAAACAGGTAAAACAAACTCTGGCGCAATGCCTAGTCTTTGTGCAGTATCCTGACGCACGCGCTCTATCGAAGCAGCCGTATGTGTCTCACCTTGCAAATCATCCCACAAAACATCGATCTTGTTTAAAACGGCGTAACAGCTTTTGTTCTGTTCTTGGTCCGTTTTGGCAATATGATCCGTCCACATCTGCATGTCACTTGCCGTCACACCTGCATCTGCAGAAAGCATAAACACCACCGCCTGTGCGTTTGGAATCATACTTACTGTCAATTCAGGCTCAGAACCCAATGCGTTCAGTCCAGGTGTATCCAGTATGCGCAATCCTTGCTCTAGCAGAGGATGTTTGAAACTGAGTTCCGCATGCCTCCAGCGTGGAATTAATACTTTATTTGTCTTGGACGGGTCGCGCTCAAGCGTCGCGCCATTGAAACCCAAAGCTTTGGCTTCGCTTTCATCAACCGAGACAACCTCGGCAACTTTCTGAAGCACTGTCGCCATGTCTTCAGGTCGATGACTATCGACGGAAAATTCATCCCAGAGATCCGGTTTCGCCTTCATCTCGGAAATCGTCAGATTTAAACGCCGACTCTCAATAGGTAGCAAACGAAGATAGGACCGATTTTGAGCCCGATCATAAAACAGCTCGGTCGGACACATTGTTGTCCGGCCTGCTTTAGAGGGAAGAATCCGCTGTTGGTAATCAGAGAGGAGTAAGGCGTTAATAAGTTCGGTTTTACCGCGGGAAAACTCTCCAACGAAGGCGATCGTCAGTTCATCTTGTTTTAATGCGCTACTCGCTCGAACCAACCGGTTAAGCATGTCCTCCGACGCCATCTGCGTCTCGGACAACCAGACTCGATATGCTTCGATTTGCTCAAGCAATCCGTGCTTCCAGTTGTAAAAACTGTCTATTTTATCGAGCGAACTCACTTTTTCCGCCATCACCATCGCTGCTTACTACCTTTCTACAACTTACTACTTATAAGTTCAGTATAGATAGGATTGGGAAATTCCTAATGCTCAAGCGTTAAATTGTGTAGCGTATCCGGTTAAAAGAGAGATCTACGACACTAAAGTAGGCTAAATGACATGCCGAACTGCTGGCTCAGACCATTAAGCACAATACCCAACACTTGAAGAACAAGGAAAACCAGAATTGGCGACAAGTCCAAGCCTCCCATTGCTGTGAACAATTTGCGAAATGGCGCCATAACAGGCTCACAAATCTGGTTAATTAGCGCAAGTGCCGGATTTGCACTTCCCGGCGCAATCCAACTCGCGATGATCATAATCAGCAAGGCAAAGAAATATAACTTCAATACCATGCCAATCACCAAAATAACGGTTAAAGCGATGAGAGAGCCGATTTGTGGAAGTCCTCCGGCCAGGATCAGGAACTTCAGGCTCAACATGATCAGCTGGAAGACTAGCGCAAACACAATGGTCGCTATATCAAATCCACCCAAACCGGGAATCACTCTTCTTAAAGGAACAACGACCGGGTTGGTCGCCTTTACTACAAACTGTGAGATCGGGTTATAAAAATCCGCCCGGGATACCTGAAGGATAAATCTGAGTAGAATGACGAACAGATACAAGTAGGTAACGGTATCAAGAACAAGGTTGAGAATTTGCTGTGCCATAAAGTTTTACTGGTCCAAGCCTGAAGTTATATAAGAAGGATATGCGACTAGCGCTTAGTTTGCAGCTTACAAGCTGTTCAGTAAAGGGAAGGCCTAAAGAGCATCTTGGCGAGCCATAAAATCCTGAACGATATCCAGCGTCACAGGCTTTGCATAAAACCGCAACCCCTGCTCTTCAGCCTTGATTTTTACCCGCTCCTGAAAGTTAGCCGTTAACAGGGCGATGCTGACCTGTGGACACAGTTCGCGCAATTTGGGCGCGACCGTTAGACCGTCCTGTCCAGGCATATTCAAATCAAGAAAGATGGCATCGAAGTTCCCGTCGCGACATTTCTCGAGAGCGTCTTCGGCAGTCTCAGCCTCAAAAACGGACACGCCATCAAAGTTATCCTCAATCAGGCTCTTCAGCATCACTCTGGAAATCGGGCTATCGTCTACCAGCAGGAAGGTTTTAAACATGCACATCACTTCAAGTAATCCGTTTGGCGCACTATTATAGTTGTTTTTTGAGAGTCACGGCTTGTTTATGTCTTCGTTTCATCCGGTATGTCGTTTATCCGAATTAAAAGACGCAATAACATTGGGGTTTTCGGCAGGGCAGATAGAGGGTTTTGTCGTTTACAGAGAGCCCTATGTATATGCGTACCAAAACAGTTGCCCGCACATTGGGATGAATCTTGAATTTTCTAAAGACAAGTTCCTCGATACAGATCTGAAGTATATCCAGTGTTCTATGCATGGTGCCTTATTTGAAATTGATAGCGGCCTTTGTATCCATGGACCTTGCCTGAATCAAAGCCTGAAAGCGCTCCCCGTAAAAGTAGAGGCAGAACAGGTTTTAGTCGAAGTCATGGATCATTTCAGCACAAATGGGTAATTAGTCGCGCTCCGCAAACAAAGTGATAGCGCATTTAAAAACTTTCTGATAGCGTTCGCAGGCTAACACTGGCTTGATAATAAGAGCCAAAACATGCGCTCGAAGGACCCGGCTTGTCCACTCGAGTGCAGTATTTGAAAGAAAAAAGAGATCACGCTATGCCGGCAACAGAAAACAAAACAGACGTATTTTCTTCGTTCGTACCTTACGAGCCTTCCTCAGATGAAGAGTACATGAGCGAAGCGCAACTTCAGCATTTCAAACAAATTCTTCTGCAATGGAAGCGGGAACTTATGGAAGAGGTAGACCGCACTGTTGGTCACATGAAGGAAGACGCTTCCAATTTTGCCGATCCAGCAGATCGTGCTACTCAAGAAGAAGAGTTTAGCCTGGAGCTTCGTACACGGGATCGTGAACGCAAACTGATCAAGAAGATCGACAAAACGATTGACGCAATTGAGGCCGATGAATATGGCTTCTGTGAGTCCTGCGGTATCGAAATTGGCATCCGTCGCCTGGAAGCTCGTCCGACCGCGACACAATGTATCGACTGTAAAACTCTGGCTGAGATAAAAGAGAGCCAGGTAGGCATATAGTCCGATTCAATTAGCTTGCACTTAATCAGGGGTGTGAAAATCACCCCTCATTATAATGCCCGAATATACCGGCAGATTTGCACCCTCCCCTACAGGCCCTCTTCACATGGGCTCACTGCTTGCTGCGCTTGTTAGCTATTTGGATGCTCGTAAAAATCATGGTCAATGGCTCGTTCGCATAGAAGATATCGACCCCCCTCGCGAACAAGCCGGAGCGACCGACAGAATTCTCCGCACACTTGATCTTCACGGTTTTCATTGGGATCGGGAAATCAGGTATCAATCAGCATGCTCCGATCTCTACGAAGCCACCCTGACCAAACTCCTCGACAAAGGGCTCTGTTATGCATGTCCATGTAGCCGCAAACAACTTGACGAAAATAAGGGGGCGCACCTGCCATCTTGCGGCAAATACACAGGCAAGCGAACTGATGACTGTGCGCTGAGATTTCGCGCCCAGAGTAAGACGCAGCAATGGACTGACCTGATTCTTGGGCCCCAGAAACGAAGCATCGAAAGTGACTTTGTTCTTAAGCGACGAGACGGTTTGTATTCCTATCAACTCGCCGTGGTCGCAGATGACATAGACCAGGGCATCAGCCATGTCATTCGCGGCGCCGATCTATGCGATTCTACGCCGATGCAAATCGCTCTATACCGTGCTCTGGGTGTAACACCTCCAGAATTCGGACACTTCCCCCTCATTGTTAACAAGGACGGTCAGAAATTTTCAAAACAGAATTTCGCACCCGCCGTTAACGACCAATCACCCATGACGAACCTCTCGACGTTGGCCAACTGGCTCGGCTTGATTCCGCCGACCCCTGCGATGAAAAGCCCCGAGGACTATCTGGCTGAACTTAGTAAACATTGGGAACTTGCTCCGCTAGGGAACAAAACCAATTATGTCATGTAGATAGCTAGCCATAGCCGCACTCTGTTGGGTATTATGGTAACACTTACCTAAAACAGAAACGGTCATGCAGCGCATATTAGTCATTGAAGACGAAAACAACGGTTATTCAGAGCTCGGCGAAATACTTTCCGAGCATAACTTCGCTGTGGAAAACGTCCATTCGATCAATCAGGCTGTAGATAACTTCCCGATCGCATCTTTTGATCTGATTATTACCGACCTCCGAGTTTCCGGGCAGGCAGGAACAGACATCATTCCTCTTGCACACGAAATTCCCGTACTTGTTATGGCAAGCTTTGCGAGCCTTCGCTCTGCGGTGGATGCGATGAAACTTGGCGCAGTCGACTACATAGCCAAACCCTACGATGAGTCCGACCTAATCGCTTCTGTTAAGGACATTCTGGCGAAACAGCCGAAACGAAATGACTCGCAAGAAAGTGATCAAACACAAAATGCCAGCAGCATGATTTTTGGCCGCTGCGAGCCCATGCGCAAGGTTTTTGGCTTGATCGACAAGGTTGCTCCAACAGAAGCAAGCGTTTTAATTCAAGGCGAAACAGGAAGCGGTAAAGAGCTGGCTGCTAAGGCAATTCACAACCTTAGCCGAAGAAGCAATCAGGAAATTGTGTGTATTAACTGCGCAGCGATTCCTGAATCCCTCATCGAATCAGAGCTATTTGGCCACGAAAAAGGCGCATTTACCGGGGCGGTGTCGGCACGTGCCGGTCTGATAGAGGCTGCAGACGGGGGCACCCTGTTTCTAGATGAAATCGGCGAGCTACCTTTGGATGCTCAGGCAAGGCTTCTACGCGTCCTTCAAGAGGGAGAAATTCGTCGCGTCGGATCTATATCCTCACGCAAGGTAGACGTCCGACTTATTGCTGCAACACACCGAAACCTCAAAGCCCTGTCCCGTACCGGACAATTTCGTGAAGACCTATATTATCGCCTGAATGTTGTGCAGATTCGTCTACCACCGTTAAGGGAAAGAGGGCGTGATATCACCGGCTTGGCGCACTTACTACTGAATAACGCCCTGGAAAGAATGAATAGACCTGAAGTTGAGCTAAGTACCGACGCACTTCGTGCGATTCAGGAATATAATTGGCCGGGCAACGTGCGCGAACTTGAAAATGCGATCGAGCGTGGCGTTATTCTCTGTGAAAACAACCTCATAACCGCAGATTTACTCGATATTGAGCCATCTCCTGCCGAAATATCGCTCAATCAGGGACTTGTTCGCAGTAACGCGCCTGTTCAGGCGACAAGTAATCCGGTACACAACATGAATAAGCCGCTCTCCATGGAAGACTATTTCCAGCAATTTGTGCTCGAAAACCAATCAAAAATGAACGAAACAGAGTTAGCCCGTCACCTGGGGATTAGCAGAAAAAGTCTTTGGGAGAAAAGGCAAAAGCTGGGCATTCCGCGTCGCAAGAGCGACGAAGCCAAAAATTGATCACTTTTTAACCGCTGCGCCGAAAAAACGTCTACCAGTTCACAAGTTCTTGTTTTGCTTATCGTTCCTCACTGTTACCCTGAACCTCACCACAATCGAAAAATTACAGATAGTAACGCCAAGGTAACGATTTAACATTATTTTTGTTACCAAAGGTATCGCTAAGCCTTTTGCTACGCCTTTCGGACTACAGATAAAGTCTAAAGCACTGTTTTAAATCATTTTTTTGTTTCTGGCATGGATTGCGCATACATGGATACAAAAAATAACAAAGCTTATTTTGCTGCGATTATCAAAATAAAAATAAAAAAAGGTCTTTTTTGCAGCTCAGTCCGCACAAATAAAGATAACAAAGCGGAGCGAACTGATTATTTTGAACGCCTTGCTTTTTAGCGGGTCGATTGTGTTTTGAAAGCGTTTTACATGTATAGAACTACTCAAAGTAGCATCATGTTTAACAAAGACTTTCAGAATGTATTGCCGCTCTAAGCGTTCAAAGTATTCCGTTTGCCGCGTCAACGACGCTCTTGGTCTGACACGGAAAAACAATAATAATGACTGACAGTCGTAAACTGTTCAGCATGAACGCGCCCAACACGGATGAGCGGCTCTTCATGCACATCATTTCTCTGCTCTTCCAATGCTGTCTCGGCTCACTACTGTATTTAGTCCCCATTTGTCGCTAGAATTCCGAACACTTTTGCGTTGTTTACGACACATTCAAAGAGGATGGCAACTTTGCCTGTAAGGATTATCCCGCGCGACGAACACCCTGTTTCGCGAAAAAATATCAGCCCAAGCGCCCTGAAGGTGATGTATCGCCTGGAAAACGCAGGATTCAAAGCCTATTTAGTCGGCGGTTGCATTCGAGACTTGCTGCTTGGCATTCAACCCAAGGATTTTGATATCGCAACGGACGCGCATCCGGAGCAAGTCCACAAACTGTTTTCCAACTCACGCCTCATAGGCAGGCGTTTCAAGCTTGTGCATGTACTTTTTGGGCGAGAAGTTATTGAGGTTGCAACATTTCGTGGAAGTAGCGAAAGTTCTGCCGCTCAGCAGCAAACGTCTGAAGGCATGCTTACACGGGACAATGTCTACGGCACAATCGAAGAAGACGCGATACGCAGGGACTTCACTGCCAATGCTCTCTATTACAGCGCAACAGATTTCCAAATATATGACTACTGCAGTGCGCTTGCAGACATAGAAGCGAAAACCTTACGCCTAATTGGTGAACCGGAAGAACGGTATCGGGAAGATCCGGTACGGATGCTACGTGCAGTTCGATTTGCCGAAAAACTTAATTTCGACATCGAAGAACGCGCCGAACGGAAAATTAGTGAGCTTTCATATCTTATGAGCTCAGTAGCAGCGGCACGCCTGTTTGATGAGATTATCAAGCTTTTCGTATCAGGCTCGGGCCTCAAGATTTTTGATCGTTTGTTTGAAAATGGCCTTTTCAACGCCATGTTCCCGATCGTTCATCACGCGATCACCCACAACGCACAAGGCCACTACCTTGCATTCGTCAAAGCCGCGCTGAAAAATACTGACAAGCGTATTGCCCAGGAAAAGCCGATAACACCGGCCTTTCTGTATGCATCGCTTCTATGGCCTGAAGTACATCGTTTATGGCAGCAAAAGATGTCCGAGGGTTTATCCGAGTTCCCTGCCCTGCAACAAGCGTCGCACCAAGCTGTCGAAGCTCAACTAGCAAATGTAATGATCCCGAAGCGATTCATCCTGCAAATGCGCGAAATATGGGAAATGCAAATTCGACTGGTCAAAAATAATAGCCGACGCGCTGCGCAACTTGTTACCCACCCCCGGTTCAGGGCCGGCTATGACTTCCTGCTGCTTAGAGAGCAGTCCGAAGAAATTGAACCCGGACTGGGCCAATGGTGGACTCAATATCAGGTAGAAAACCCGGTCGCTAGTGCATCCCGGGGTCGCCCTCATGGCAACAAGCGTCCTTCGCCTCGCAGACGCCCAAACAATAGACGGACCACAAAGCGACCTCAGTAATGGAAGTTCTTCTTGCTTTGGGAAGCAATCTGGATGACCCGGTAAGCCAAATCGAAAAGGCTGCGACTGTCATTGGCGAACAAACAGGAGTTACCCTGCTTGCCAGGGCATCGCTTTATAGCAGTTCTCCCAGAGGGCCTCAGGATCAGGACGATTATGTTAATTCAGCAATACTGATAGAAACGAAACTATCTCCTGTTGAGCTACTCAGTGCCATGCAAAAAATCGAGCAGGACTTTGGCAGGATAAAGACCAGAGTCTGGGGAGAGCGAGTAATCGACATTGATATTGCGTTCTACGGTCAGCAAGAGGTGCAACTGACTCGGCCTGATCTGCAGATTCCGCACCGCGAAGCGTTAATAAGGGATTTTGTATTAGTGCCCTGTCTGGAGTTGGCACCCGATTGGTTGTTGCCTGATGGCACTGCTCTCAGGAAACACCTTGAAGATTGCCTGACGCATCAACTCACGAAGATAGATAGAAATTTGGCTTGTTCTTAAGGCAACATATAGCTAGTCTTTGCAAGCATTAACCCAACTGGAAAAAGGGCGTATGACCGTCACCACCTTATCTTTGAAAAAACTTAAGGAAGAAGGCAAAAAGTTTTCTTGTTTGACCAGCTACGATGCGTGCTTTGCAGCCCTATCGAATGAGGCTGGCATTGATGTTTTGTTGATCGGTGATTCTTTGGGCATGGTCTTGCAAGGACATGACAGTACATTGCCCGTGTCGATGGACGATATGATCTATCATACGCGGTGTGTAAAAAGAGGAAACTCACACAGTCTGATCATGGCCGACCTTCCTTTCAATGCCAACAACAGTGTAGAGCAAACAGTGCACAACGCAGGTTTGCTAATGCAAGCGGGCGCACACATTATCAAAATAGAAGGCAGTGCCTGGTTGAAAGAAACCATCACGGAACTGAGCTTCAGAGGGATCCCTGTGTGTGCTCATCTTGGTCTAACCCCCCAATCTGTTAACAAGCTGGGAGGGTACCGCGTTCAGGGCAAACAACAGGATGCAGCAGATCAAATGGTGGAAGCAGTCATTGAACTGGAAGAAGCCGGTGCAGATTTAATTCTGCTGGAATGCGTTCCTACCGATCTCGCAAAACGGGTCACCGAAGCTGTCAGTGTTCCGGTGATTGGTATTGGCGCGGGCAATGTAACAGACGGACAAGTGCTGGTCGTTCATGACATGCTTGGCCTCACCCCGGGTAAACTGCCACGCTTTGTAAAGAATTTCATGGAAGAGGCGAATACAGTCCAGGAAGCTCTAAAAGCTTACGATCAATCTGTTAAAAACGGCTCGTTCCCTTCGGCTGAACACAGCTTTTAAGACAATAATATGCAGGTCGTTCATACACTAAAAGAGTTACGTCTGGCATTACGTCAGGCTCGCAGCAAAGGCAAGAGAATCAGCCTTGTTCCAACCATGGGCAACCTCCACGAAGGTCACCTGCGCCTGATTGACCGTGCTAGCGAGAGCTCTGGACTCGTAGTGGCGACCATCTTTGTTAATCCTCTTCAATTCGGTGAAAACGAAGATTTTGATGCTTATCCGAGGACGCTTGAAAAAGATAGCGCCCTTCTTGCAGCAAGAGGCTGCGACTTGCTTTTTGCTCCCAGTGTTTCCGAAGTCTATCCGGATGGCTTGAAAGCGGAGTCGACGGTTCACGTTCCTGATCTTACCAAACACCATTGCGGAGCAAGTCGCGAGAAGCACTTTGACGGCGTCGCTACGATCGTCTCCAAACTTTTCAATATGGTGCAACCAGACGAAGCGATCTTTGGTGAAAAAGACTTTCAACAGCTCATGGTCATTCGTAAGTTGGTAAAGGATCTCTGCTTCCCTATTGAGATCATCAGTGTAGAAACCTGCCGGGAAGACGATGGTCTGGCAAAAAGTTCGCGTAATGGATATCTGAACTCCGAACAACGCAAACTTGCCAAGTACCTGTATCTTGTTCTTCAGGAAACCAAAACGAAACTGCTCGAGGGAGATGCCGACTTCACTGCAGCTCGACAGCAAGCAATCTCATCTCTCACTGAATACGGCTTTCGGCTGGATTATTTCAATATCGCATCCGTTTCTACCCTGCTTCCGGCGAAAGACGGAGATGTTGATATTGTGATTTTGGCCGCTGCCTTCATGGGGTCAACGCGCCTAATCGATAATATAAGAGTCTCGCTGTAAACGCATTTTTCATCGGCTCTGGGGATAGGGAATACAATGAGACTGGATGCAAACCCGACTTTTCTTGCATTAAAAAAATTAGCGAACCATGCCAAGCATGATCGAATGATTAATTACTTCAATGAAGATCCGGCTCGTGTCGGAAACTTCAGCATTGAAGCACCGCATGTTTATGGCGATTTCTCAAAGAACCTTATTTCCAACACCACCAAAAAACTCTTGATCGACCTGGCAAACAACGCCGGGATTAAAGACAGGATAAAAGAACTGTTTAGCGGCGTTGCGCTTAATAAAAGTGAAGGACGCCCGGCATTGCACACGGCTTTACGAGCACTCAATAAACCCGCTCTTCGAGCCTCTGACCCTGAAATCCACAGGGAAATAACAGAAGCCCTATCCGCAATGCAGCGAACGATTGAAAAGCTGCACTCACGTCAATGGTTAGGTTCAACCGGAAAGCCTGTCACTCAGTTGGTTAGTATCGGTATCGGTGGCTCATATCTGGGTCCCAAAACGGTCATCGAGGGACTAAGACACTTCCACAAAATTGGCATACAAACCTTCTTCGTCTCGAATATTGACGGCAGCGATGTCGCAAATGTCCTAGAAGAATTGGATCCCGAATCCTGCCTGTTTCTGGTGCAATCAAAATCATTCACGACACTCGAGACACTCGAAAATGCGCGGGCATGTATCTCATGGTTGAAACAACAACTCGGGGATGACTGTGATATCAGCAAGCACTTGGCAGCAGTATCAAGCAATGTCCCGAAAGCAGTCGAGTTCGGCGTTTCGGAAGAGCATATATTCCCTATGTGGGATTGGGTTGGCGGACGCTATTCACTTTGGTCAGCAATTGGCTTCCCCATTGCGTTTCAGCTCGGCTTTGATAACTTTTTAGCCCTACTTGCCGGTGCGGAAGATATGGATGAGCATTTCTATTCCGCCGATGTTGAACGCAATCTACCTCTAATGCTTGCGCTGGTGGGCATTTGGAATCGCTCCTTTATCGGCCATGCATCGGTCGCTGTTATTCCTTACGATCATCAACTCCGTTTCTTGCCAGAGCACTTACAGCAGCTTGATATGGAGAGTAATGGAAAGACCACCGACTACGACGGCAATCAAATCAGTTATCCCAGTGGACCTCTACTATTTGGGGGGGCCGGCACCAACGGACAGCATGCCTATCACCAGCTCTTTCATCAGGGCCGCGGGGCTGTGCCAATTGATTTCATTATTGCAAAGTACAGCCCCTACCAGGTACGCGACAATCATGCACATTTGCTTGGCAACTGCTTAGCGCAAAGTCAGGCGCTAATGGTCGGCAAATCGACGCGTGAGGCTTATGAAGAGCTCATTAGCCAAGGGATGTCAGAATCCGATGCACGCGCAATTGCGCCTCACAAAATGATCAAAGGCAACAAGCCAAACAACATTTTGATGGTCAACCAATTTAATCCACATTCAATCGGTGCTCTCATAGCTCTATACGAGCACAAGGTATTCGCACAAGGCCAACTCTGGGGCATCAACTCGTTTGACCAATGGGGGGTTGAACTGGGTAAGGTCTTGGAGAAAGAGCTGTTTCCATTGCTAACAGGTAAAGCAAGCAACCCTGATGAGCAACTGGAGAAGCTTGACCCCTCAACCGCAAATTTGATCAGGAAGCTGAGACCCTGATCGGTTCTGACTGTTGGCGAAATTGATACCGACAGTAAGAGCCGACCTATGGCCAGATAGAATCAGTTCTTTCCACGCCATTTCGTGTATTTGGAGTGCACACCGCGAGTAAAGTAAGAGGAATAATCTTCCAGCAGATCAACACCGACGAGAATAAGAACCACCAAAACCGATAATTTCAACGCCACAAACCAATGAACAACGGCGATGCAGACGCCGATGGCGGCCAACACCCATATTGTTGCGGCCGAGGTGACACCCACCACCGCCCCGTCTTTTGCAAGCATGACACCTGCGCCTAGAAAGCCAATGCCTGTCACTACTTGGCCAATAATTCGTGAAGTATCTGTTACGTCGTTTTCAATCAACAACGCAGATGTAATAAAAAGATAAGTGCCCAGCACAATAAGAGCGGAAGTTCTTATCCCGACCGGCTTCCCCCTCAGTTGTCTTTCAAGACCCACAATACCTCCACAAATAATCGCGGCAGCAATTGACATCCAACTGAATGGTTCGATTGAAAACACATGTTCTATAGTCATTGGATAAGGCATCCATTTAGGCCGGCCCTGATCAGAGAAGCCTGAGGCACTGAAAATTAGGCTTTAACCGTAAGCCCGAAATCAAAATCGATCTGCTTGATCGTCTGTTCAGAAGGTAGTCCATCCTTAAGCTGAAAGTAAGGCTGTCCGGTTTTTGGTTCACGCTGATCATGCAACAAATCAATCATCGGTAGCAATACAAATGCGTTGTAAAACAACTCCGGTCGCGGAAGCGTCACGCCCTCCATGTCACCGACAAAATCGCCATACGTTACAACATCAATATCCAGACTTCGGGATGAGAATTTTGGACCACCCCTCGCACGTCCATGCCGGTCCTCAATATCCTTAAGAACCCGGTTTACCTCGCTTACGGTTTGATCAGTATCTACGCGCACAATAAAATTAAAGAAGGGATCGCCATCGAATCCGACTGCGGCACTCTCATAAACTGGTGACAGTTCGACATCGCCAAAAGCCTCGCGCAGAGCATGCACAGCAGAACGACTGTTTTGCTCTCGGTCAATATTGGTGCCAACGCTTAAAAACACTTCCACTCGCTAGGCCCTCGAGCGCTCTATGATAATGCCTACACTTCTCGCTTCTTTTACTGCAGCGGGTTTGGCGAGTTTCAATTCAATATGGTTGACAGGAAACAGTCTGAAAATATGCAACGTTAACTCCTCAGCCAGATGTTCAAGCAAATCAAAATGCTTGCTCTGAACGAGCGTAATGATTTCGCTCGCAACTTCAGCGTAGCTGACCGTATCATTAATAGAGTTGCTTTGGGCCGCTTTAGAGAGAGAGAAAGGCAAACGGCAATCGATGATCAAATCTTGTTTAACTCGCTTCTCCCACTCAAAAATGCCTATCGAGGCAGAGATACTCAGCCCTTCAATAAAAATAACATCACTCATAAGTAAGCTAGGCCTCTGTCAAAGACGGCAGTTGATCCATAGGCCATCTGGGTCGAACCGCTACCGATCCATCACTTCGCTGACCAGCGAGCAGACGCTGAGCTCCTGCGTATGCGATCATGGCACCATTGTCGGTACAGTATTTCTGCCGAGCGTAAAACACTTCCGAGCCAGTCTTTTCTTCCATTTTCTTCAGTGTTGCGCGCAGATTGAGATTCGCGCTCACCCCCCCTGCAATAACAAGCCTTTTAAACCCTGTTTCTTTTAAGGCACGACGACATTTAATCATTAAGGTATCAACCACAGCGTCTTCAAAAGCAAGCGCAATGCGAGCTTTCTCATCGCTATCAAAACGCCCTTCCTCTTTCGCTTTGTTAACGGTGTTCAAGGTAAATGTTTTCAAACCACTAAAGCTGAATTCCAGACCCGGACGATCTGTCATCGGTCTCGGAAAGCGATAGCTTGTTCCACCCAGTTCTGTTCTGGCGTGTTCTGCAAGTCTGGCAATATGAGGTCCACCCGGATAATCAAGACCCAACATTTTTGCTGCCTTATCAAAGGCCTCTCCCGCAGCATCGTCCAGGGACTCGCCCAGAATCTTGTATTCGCCAAGTCCTTTTACGGAAACAAGTTGTGAATGCCCTCCTGAGACAAGTAAACCGACAAAAGGGAACTCCGGAGGATTTTCTTCAAGCATAGGTGCTAAGAGATGGCCCTCCATATGATGGACGCCTATTGCCGGAATACCTAAGGAAAAGGCAAGCGCTTCAGCAATACTGGATCCAACCAACAAAGCACCAATCAAACCTGGCCCAGCAGTATAGGCAATCGCATCAAGGTCATTGAGCACTAACACGGCATCATCCAGAACTTGCTCAATTAAAGGGAGAGTCTTTCGGATATGGTCTCTCGAAGCCAGCTCGGGCACGACGCCACCATAATCTACATGTAAGTCGATTTGTGAAAAAAGGGCATCGGCCAGCAAGCCTTTTTCTGTATCGTAAAGGGCGATGCCTGTCTCATCGCAGGACGTTTCAATACCAAGAACCAGCATGTTTTATTCGACTCGAAATCAAAGATGCAAGGCTATCAGAAATTTAAATCAAATCCGATTTTCTTTAGGTAATTGCGTTCCTGTTGCAGATTCGCTGTAGTAAGAGGATGCGTTTCAAGCCAACCACTATCGAAAGTAAGCTCAAGGGTTTTGTTGTCCGCGCCCAACTTAATCGGGACAGGCGTGTACTCCCTGTCAGCAGCGAGTATTACGGCCAGCCGAAATAGCACGATCAACTTTCGCATCAGCATTGAATCCTGCTCACCGAGATCCGGCCAATCCTCTGTAGGGATCTTCCTGCGATGCGCCCGCACTAGCAAGCCAAGCTGCGCCTGCATAGCACTTGAAAAACCCGGCAAGTCCGAATGTTCAATAAGATAGGCTCCATGCTTTTGATAATGGCTATGGGCAATCGCCTGCCCAATTTCAAATACCTGCGCGGCCCAAAGTAACAAGCTTCTCCACTTTGTATTTTGAAGTGACCATTGTCGTGCGGCCTGCTCATATAGGTTGAGGGCGAGCCCCGACACATAGGCGCTATGCTCAACATCAACGCCATAACGCTGCTGCATCGCCGAGATACTTCGATCCCGGACATCCTCATGAGTGATACGCCCCACGATGTCATATAGCAAGCCTTCCCTCAACGCGCCATCAGAAAACTCCATCCGCTCAATGCCAAGAGCTTTGAAGGCGCCATACAAAATTGCTAAGCCAGCCGGGAAGATACTACAGCGGTCTTTTTTGATGTTCAGTTCAGGAAGTCGATCCACATGCCCCAAGTCTATCAATCGTTCCTTGAGCCGATTGAGCTCCGGTAAACTTATCGAATTCGCACGTTGTTCGTCTTTGCCAAGCATTTGAAAGATCGCCTTGATCGAGCCTGACGAACCGACACAACTCTGCCAGCCTTGTTTGGTATAGCGCCTTTTGATAGGTAATAGCTCGCGTTCAGCTCTGGTAATGGCCTTCGCAAGATTCTGTTTCGTGATGACGCCATCCCGGAAAAATCGCTCCCGATAAGTGACGCACCCCATGTGTAAGCTCTCTCGCTCGAGAGACTCAAAGCGCTTGCCAATGATAAATTCCGTAGACCCACCACCAATATCAATAACGAGGCGCTGCCCTTCATCATCAGCCAGAGTGTGGGCGACACCAAGATAGATCAGTCGCGCCTCCTCCCGGCCGGAAATCACTTCAATCGGTACTCCCAGAATCTGCTCCGAAGCCTCTACCAGCACCTTTCTATTTTTCGCTATCCGCAGGGCATTCGTGCCGACAATCTGTATAAGCGCACGATCAATCGTCCGCAAACGTTGCTCGAAGCGCTTAAGGCAGTCTACCGCTCGTGCAATTGAACTTTCATCCAGATTGCCGTTTTGGTCCAAGCCTGCAGCGAGTTGCACCTTCTCGCCAATGCGCTCCTGGATTCGAATTTCGCCATGCTCAATTTGTGCAACAGCGAGGTGAAAACTGTTTGAGCCTAAATCAATCGCAGCTATTTGAGTATTATGGTTGGTCATTCTCGCTTCGCTGTCTGCGCTCATCCTTGAAATCCGAAATTAAAACTATATATTGTGATCATAGTAGCTATTTTAAGTGAAGGGTACCTGGAAACACAGCGAGCCTTCTCATTCAATTACTCGTAGGACTAAACATGAGCAACATTATTAACGTTACAGATGCTTCGTTTGAACAAGACGTTTTAAACTCTGACATTCCGGTTTTGGTTGATTACTGGGCAGAGTGGTGCGGACCATGCAAAATGATCGCGCCTGTACTTGAAGAAATCGCTGACGACTATGCTGGCAAAGTAAAAATCTGCAAGCTGAATATCGATGAGAACGATCAAACACCACCGAAATACAATATCCGTGGTATCCCGACATTAATGCTGTTCAAAAACGGTAATGTTGATGCAACGAAAGTCGGTGCTCTTTCCAAGTCACAGCTGACTGCTTTCGTAGACAGCAATCTGTAAGTTATATCTTCAATTTTAAAAGGGCAGCTCCTTTGAGCTGCCCTTTTCTTTTATGACAGAATTATCCGAACTCATTACCGAACTGAACGATTCGGGTCTTACTCTGGATGCCGGTATACTTGCCGGAGGTCGTTCATCGCGTATGGGCGGCAAAGATAAAGGCCTGATCGCGCTTGATAAGGGGATTCTGATTTCATCATCACTTGATCTACTTCGGCCTCTAGCAAAAGACCACGAAGTCATGATCAACTGTAACCGGGAATTTACGCGTTACAGTCGTTATTCCAGTCGCATATGCGCTGATACCTATCCAGAATATCCCGGCCCTCTGGCCGGGCTTCACGCGCTGTTGGAAGCGAGCGATGCCGATCTGGTATTCATCATGCCGTGCGATACGCCCTTCGTTAACAATGAATTAGTCGTTCAGCTAGCCCGTCGGGCATTGGATCTCGTCAAGCAGGGTTTAACGTTGCGCCCTATCGCTCTTCAATGTGATGAGTACAAACATCCCCTCCACTGCTGCTTACCGAAGGATTGTTTAGGCCCAATTGTTTCAAGCATCAAGAATGGGCAGCACAAGTTAGTGCGCTGGTTTGAAGAGAACCATGCCGATTGGGTTACCGTCTCAAACAGCAGTGCATTAACCAACATAAACACACCCGAAGAATTATCAGAAGCTCAAAACAGTTTGTTAAAGACTTAAAAAGCTTAACTGACCAAACGGTTAAATATTGACCAGACACTACCTTAAAATGTACTATATCTCTAAATTCAAACGATCGTTTTAAAAGACTGTTTTAGATTCAAGGTGGTTCACATGATTATTGAAGTACATGTTGCGTTTTTACTCGCTGCTCTTTCGGTTTTATTCGGAATCACGTACAGCCTTGGAATGTTTTTGGATAAAGAAACGAAGCGCGTTATTGAGAAGCGTAAGCAAATGATTTCTCCGACTGAAGCAGCGGCTCTGGAAGCCTAGTCAGTTTTACAGCACAAAAAAGGCGGACATGCTTTTGGCATGTCCGCCTTTTTTATTTTACTTGGCTAGTGCGCAAGAATCTGACTCAAGAATAACTGCAAACGGTCGGTTTCAGGATGATCAAAGAATTGATCAGGCGTGTTTTGTTCTACTATCTCGCCTCCGTCCATAAAGATAACCCGATCAGCAACCTTCTTGGCAAAGCCCATCTCATGCGTAACACAGAGCATGGTCATTCCCTCTTCAGCCAGCTCAACCATTACATCGAGTACTTCCTTAATCATCTCAGGATCCAATGCTGAAGTTGGCTCATCAAACAGCATGATTTGGGGGTTCATACACAGGGATCGAGCAATCGCAACACGCTGTTGCTGGCCTCCCGATAGCTGACCAGGAAATTTGTTCGCCTGGTCAGGAATCTTAACCCGCTCAAGGTATTGCATCGCGACCGCTTCAGCTTCCTCTTTTGGCTTTTTCTGTACCCAAATTGGACCCAAAGTGAGATTCTGAAGAATCGTAAGGTGAGGAAACAAGTTAAAGTGCTGGAACACCATCCCTACTTCTCTTCGAATATTCTCAATATTCTTAACATCCTCAATCATCTCAATGCCATTAACCACCAGCGATCCCCGCTGGAATTCTTCCAGACGATTAATGCAACGGATCATCGTTGACTTTCCGGAACCAGATGGACCACAGACAACGATTCTCTCACCCTTCTTCACATTAAGATTAATATTCTTGAGTACATGAAAGTTGCCGTACCATTTATTGAGGTCTTTAATTTCTATGACCGACTCGCCAGACGAAGCGGTACTAACTTTTTGTTGTGTATTTTCAGTCGTCATGAATAGCTCCGATTCTTAATTTCGATGGCTTGTATCTAGTTTCTTTTCAATATTGGCACTGATCATAGACATACCAAAACAGCAGACCCAGAACACAACTGCCACAAAAAGATAGCCTTCCGGCGCATGCCCGCCAAGCCAGTTAGAATTCGTCAATGCTGTCTGGGTGGTACTCAGGATTTCGAAAATACCAATGATCAACAAGAAGGTCGTATTCTTGAACAGCATAATGAAGGTCGCCAGAATGTTCGGCATCGAAACTTTGATTACTTGCGGGAAAATAATAAGTAGGGTTTTCTGCCAATAGCTTAGGCCAAGAGAGTCTGCTGCTTCATACTGGCCTTGCGGGATCGCCTGGAATCCACCACGGAACACTTCAGCCATATAACCTGACATAAACAGGATCAAGACAATCCAAACCCGGACAAGCTTGTCGACATTCGTTCCTTCCGGAAAAAACAGTGGCAACATTACTGAGCCCATGAAGAACAACGCGAGAACCGGTACACCACGAAAAAACTCGATCAGAATGACACAAACGCTGCGAATGAATGGCATATCCGAGCGACGCCCCAAAGCCCACAGGAAGCTCAGAGGAAATGCGATAATGATACTTGCCGCGGCAAGAAAAATATTAAGCGAAAAGCCGCCCCAATAATCTGTACTTACGAATTCAAGACCTAACAAACGGCCATCAAGAAACGCAGCACCGATAAACGGAAACACCAGAAACAAAGGCACGCCAACCGAGTTTCTTAAATGTGTTGGTAGTAAAAACGGCGCAGCAATCACCAAACCAAGCGCAATCAAACTGGTATTTATTCGCCAAAGCTCTTCGGTAGGATAAGAGCCATACATAAATTGCTGCATCCAGGCGGACACGAAGACCCAACAAGCACCTTTTTCATTTGTACAATCATCTTGCGTCGTTCCGCTCCAATTGGCCTCGATAAATAGCCAGCTAATTAAATCCGGAATGACTGATGCTAATAAGCCAATAATAACGAGCGTCGTAATCGAATTCGGAATACTGGAAAACAGATTTTCCCGTATCCATCCGATGAAACCGCTTGATTCAATAGGGGCAGGTTGGGCGGGCTGTGGTTTAAACTCTCTCATCACTCGCTCCTTATTTCCTTTCTACTAGTGCGACGCTTGCATTAAAGCGGTTCATCAAAAACGAAATCGTCATATTGATGACAAAATAGACCGCCATGGTCATAAAAACGATCTCAATGGCTTGTCCGGTCTGGTTTAACGAGGTGCCTACAAACACTGTGAACAAGTCCGGATAACCAATAGCTGTTGCCAGCGTCGAGTTTTTCACCAAACTTTGATACTCGGAATTCAACAAGGGCACAATGACACGCATCGCTTGCGGCACGATAATCAACGACATGATGCGGTTTTCGCGCAAACCCAGACTTCTCGCCGCCTCAGTCTGTCCATGCGGTACAGATTGAACACCGGCTCGCACAGCCTCCGCAATAAACGCTCCGGTATAAACAGCGAGCGCGATAACGAGAGCCATTAGTTCCGGAATCACGGTTATACCACCGCTGAAGTTGAAGCCTCTCAGCTCAGGAAACTCCCAAGTAAACGGTACGCCCATTACAAATAACGTGACCAAAGGCAGGCCAAAGAAGATCGCTAAACTGGTTACGAAGACCGGGAACTGCTCTCCAGTCTCATCCTGACGTTTTCTGGCCCACTTTTTCAAAACGATTATAGCTGCGATCGCTATTGCGATTGAGCCGTAAACAACCGAGCTTCCCGCACTACCAATCAAATCCGGCAGATACAGGCCACGAACATTCAGGAAAATAACTTCGCCCAGACTCAAACTCTGTCTGGCGCTGGGCAAGGTCGCTAGGACAGCGAAATACCAAAAGAACACTTGCAACAACAAGGGGATGTTACGAAAGGTTTCTACATAAATAATGGAAATCCGTTTTACGAGCCAGTTATGCGAGAAATACGCGATACCAACGATGAATCCAATAATCGTAGCTAGAACAATACCTATGATCGACACAAGGATCGTATTCAATAAGCCGACAACAAAAGTCATCGCATAAGTTGATGTTGCCGAATATGGCACCAGTGTCATCAATATATCAAAACCCGATGCGGCGAAAAGGAAATCAAAACCGCTTTTAATGCCTCGCGACTCCATGTTTGTGAGCGCGTTGGAAATAATCGAGTAAAAGAAGTAACCAAGCCCTAACAGGAGCAAAACCTGATAGATAACCGATCTGACCTGGGGATTATTGAGATAGGAGCCTGAGGATCTGCTCGCTTTTTGGATTTGCTCTTCGGACATGTATCAACCCTAATCCAATGTTGAAGAAGTTAGAAAGCGGAAAAGGGGCCACTAAAGCCCCTTTTGAACAAGCCGTATTAACGGATTGGAGGAGAGTACATCAAGCCACCCTTGTTCCACTGCTCGTTGATACCACGGGCAATTTTAAGAGGTGAACCGGAACCTACATTTCTCTCGAAAGATTCGCCGTAGTTACCAACCTGCGATACGATGTTGTAAGCCCAATCAGCGCTCACGCCCATCTTCTCACCAGCGTCGCCCTCAGTACCAAGAAGACGCTTCTGATCCGGCTTGCCGTTAGCTTTCAAATCAGCTGCGTTTGAAGAGTCAACACCCAAAAACTCTGCTTCAACCATTGCGATTAAAGACCACTTAACGATGTTGAACCACTCATCATCACCTTGACGAACAACCGGACCCAGAGGCTCTTTAGAAATAACTTCTGGAAGAACAATCGCACCCTCAGGATCTTTCAAACCGATACGAATCGCATAGAGCTGTGACTGGTCAGATGTAAGTACGTCACAACGACCGCTTTCGAAGCCTGCACGTGTTTGATCCGAAGTATCGAAGGTAACCGCAGTGTATTTCATGCCATGTGCACGAAAATAATCCGCAAGGTTCAATTCGGTGGTTGTACCTGCCTGGATACACGCTGCTGCTCCATCAAGCTCAAGCGCGCTCTTCACGCCCAACTTTTTGGAAACCATGAAACCCTGACCGTCATAGTAGTTAACACCGGCAAAGTTCAAACCAAGCGAGGTATCACGAGTGTGAGTCCAAGTTGTGTTGCGAGGAAGAACATCGACCTCGCCAGACTGAAGTGCGGTAAACCGCTCTTTAGCTGTAAGAGGCTTATATTGGACTTTGCTCGCGTCACCAAGAACTGCTGCTGCAACCGCTTTACAAACGTCAACATCAAGTCCGCTCCACTCACCTTTCTCGTCTTTCTGAGAAAAGCCAGCCAAACCAGTACTTACGCCACATGCTAATGTGCCGCGTTTCTTTACGTCTTCCAAAGTGCCTGCTGTAGCACCAAAAGATAACCCTACTGCTAAACCAGCAGCCATAATTGAAGAGAATTTCAACATTCGTGTTCTCCTAAGTTTTTGTTGTGTATCCGTGAAAGGATGTCGCAGCGCACCTAAAAGCAACAACGAAAAGCTGGCACATGCACTGATGTAAGCTTCTCATACAAATTTGATGCCACCACGTCTCGCTTTTCTTGTGAATACTGGAACAAGTCCAGACTCTGCGTAATCAATAGCGACGCAACCAGTTTGTTCTATTTCACATTGATTTACAACTAGTGGCGACGCATCAAAAGTGCGCATAATTTTAGCCTAGCGCATTTTTTATGTGCCGCTTGTACGGACTGACAATTATTGTGAAATGAACGCCTGGTTCAGGAAGCGGACACACATCGCGTTGAAAACTTCCGGTTTCTCCGCGTGCAACCAATGACTGGTATCGGGAATGATTTTTAACTGGGCATGCGGGAACAGCCGAAGCGTCTGGTCTTTATGCTCAGGCAAAATATAATCGGAACGTGCGCCTGCGATAAATAAGACTGGGCCATCATAGCGATCACCCTGAGGTGCAGAGAGAATTTCGAGATAATTTTTCTTGATGGCATCGTAATTAAAACGCCAGACAAGACCGGGGCTGCCATCATCGGCACGACGCAGGCTTTTAATCAGAAACTGGCGGACACCCCATTCATCAATCCACTGAGATAGCGTCTCATCCGCCATTTTGCGCGATGTAACAGGCGTTTGCTCCAGAGCCTGCAAGCCTTCAAGGATGTGCTCGTGTCCCGGATCATACCTGACAGGTGCAATGTCGGCGACAATCAGACCCTTAACGCGATGAGAGTAGTTCAACGCGACTTGCATCGCAGTCTTGCCACCCATTGAATGGCCTATCAACGCAGCTTGTTCTATTTTCTGATCGTCAAGATACTCTATGACGTCCTGAGCCATGACACCATAATTTAGCTCGGAAGCCTGAGGTGATTGACCGTGGTTACGAAGATCCAGCAGATGGACCCGATAATGTTCGGAAAGTGCCTTACCAAGGGTTTGCAAGTTGTCCGAGGCCGCAAACAAGCCATGCAATATCACAACATGGCTTGTTGCTTCACCCGGACCAATCTGCCTGCTGAACAGCTTCATCTAAAAAGATGCTGGCCTAGAAGTCGGCCGGAGTGGTGCAGGAAACGATATGACAGTCTTCATCGAATGGATTACGAAAACGGTGCTCCCGTCGCGAATCAAAGTAATAACCTTCACCAGGGCCCAGGATGTAAACCTCTGCATCAACTGTCAGCTCAAACTTGCCTTGCAACACATAACCAACTTCTTCACCTTCGTGGACATACATGTCGGCGCCCGTATCTGCGCCAGGCGGCATGCGCTCCACCAAAAAAGACATCTGACGGTTTGGAAAAGACTTACCAACTAACTTCCATTCAATATCGTTCACAGACGAGTTCAGCAACTCACCTGCAGGGTAAGCAACAGGAGTCTCAACCTTGGCCGAATCTTCCGAATCGAAAAATTCCATCAGTGACATTGGTAGGCCAGATAGAACTTTTTTAAGTGAACTGACACTCGGACTGACACTGTTTTTTTCTATCATCGAAATCGTAGAATTCGTGACACCTGCTCGTTTGGCAAGCTCGCGCTGCGATACGCCCGATTTTTTGCGTACTTCTCGTAACCTTTGACCTACATCCATCGTAAATTCCGTAACCTAACAACCCTTATTAACGTGCATTATCTCATACACTTGGTTAATATATCAAACGGACGAAGAACGTATTAAGGCAAAAGACATGTTAAACCCCTCAACTCACTCGACCGATTACCCAGATTCTTATTATGTCGCAAGTTTGAATGATAAGGACGGGTTCCCTCAAGCAAAGGGCGACATCTCAACTCAAGTTTGTATTGTCGGTGGCGGCTTTAGCGGAGTCAGCACCGCACTTGAACTCAGAGAACGCGGAATAGACGTTGTTCTGCTCGAGTCATATCGAATTGGCTGGGGAGCCTCGGGCCGCAATGGCGGGCAATTAATCAGGGGCATTGGTCATGGTCTTGAACAGTTTAAAAACCAGATTGGTACCGAAGGCATCAAGGCTATCAATGACATGGGCTTTGAGGCCGTCGATATTGTTCGCGAGCGCGTAGAGAAGTATTCCATCGACTGTGACCTCAAATGGGGTTACTGCGATCTTGCAACGAGAGCTCGACATGTAAAGGGTTTTATCGAAGACAAGGAATGGCTGGATTCCATTAACTATCCGCATGAAACACGCCTGCTGGATAAAGACGACATGCATCAGGTTGTTGGTTCAGATCAGTATGTTGGCGGCCTGATTGATATGGGAAGCGGACATGTGCACCCGCTTAAACTCAATGTAGCCGAAGCGAGAATTGCAGAAAGTCTGGGTGCAAAGATCTTTGAGAACTCTCGAGTCATCGACATCAAAAAGGGCACTCAATGTGTTGTAAAAACCGAACACGCCCAAATCCGCTGCGATCAGCTCGTTATTTGCGGAAATGCTTATGTTGGTGATCTGGAAAAATCTCTCGGAGCAAAAGTTCTCCCAGCCGGCAGTTATGTGATCGCAACCGAACCACTCAGCGAAGAAGAAGCCAAACGCGTACTACCGCAGGATATGGCGGTTTGTGACCAGCGTGTCGCTTTGGATTATTTTCGTCTATCAGCAGACAGAAGACTCTTGTTTGGCGGCCTGTGTACCTATTCCGGGAGAGATCCAAAATCAATCGTCAACGCATTAAAACCAAACCTCGACAAAGTATTCCCATATCTTGCTGACAAGAAAATAGACTTCCAGTGGGGAGGAATGATTGGTATTGGTGCGAATAGATTGCCTCAGGTTGGTCGATTACAAGACAACATCTACTACGCTCAGGCTTATTCAGGTCACGGTGTCAACGCAACACACATGTCGGGACGCCTGATAGCTGAATCGATAAATGGCGAAAGCAATAGAATTGAAGTGTTTGAGAAAGTAAGTCACATGCGCTTCCCCGGAGGACCTAAGTTCCGCTCTCCAATGCTAGCTGCGGGTATGCTTTATCATCGCTTCAAGGATATTTTCTAGATCAAAAAAAGCCCGGGTTTTACCCGGGCTTTTTACATTCCGATCCGCACCACTCTATAACCTAGAGTTTTATCCAGGTCGCTTTCAACTCGCTGTATTTATCGAGTGCATGCAGAGACTTGTCTCGGCCATTACCACTCTGCTTGTAGCCACCAAATGGCGCAGTCATATCGCCACCGTCGTATTGGTTAACCCAAACAGAACCTGCTCTCAAACCACGAGAAAAACGGTGCGCCCTGCGTAAATTGCTTGTCCATACTGCTGCTGCCAACCCAAAGATCGAGTCATTCGCAATCTTCAAGGCTTCATCTTCATCCGTAAAACGAATGACAGACAATACTGGCCCAAAGATTTCTTCAGCAGCAATACTCATGTCATTGGTCACGCCTTCAAACACTGTTGGCTCAACAAAACAACCGTTCGACAACGCAGAAGGTCTGTTACCACCGATCGTCATTCGAGCGCCCTGCTCCTTACCGATCTCTATGTAAGAGCAAATTCGATCCAACTGCGCGTCATCGACAATCGCACCGACATTCGTTTGCGGATCAAGAGGATTACCGGGCTTCCAATTTGCAACATGTGCCCGAACCTTGGCCATAAATTCATCAGCGATAGAATCTTCCACCAACAAGCGTGAACCCGCGGTGCATACTTCGCCCTGATTATAACAAATAGCCCCTGCTGCAGCTTCTGCAGCGGCATCCAGATCAGGAGCATCGGCGAAGACAACATTGGGTGATTTCCCGCCCGCTTCTGACCAAACACGCTTCATGTTTGATTCACCGGCAAATACCATCAATTTCTTGGCAACACCCGTTGAGCCTGTAAATGCCAATGTATCAACATCCATATGCTCGGCGAGTGCCTGTCCAGCAGTATGCCCGAAACCTGGTAACACATTAAATACACCATCCGGAATGCCCGCTTTTTTCGCCAACTCGGCAATACGGATCGCCGTCAGTGGTGATTTTTCCGATGGCTTCAGAATAAATGAGTTACCCATTGCCAAAGCCGGAGCAAACTTCCATGCAGCCATTAGAAGCGGGAAGTTCCAGGGCACAATCGCTGCAACCACACCAATAGGCTCTCTGGTTATCATACCGAGCTGATCGCTTGGAGTTGGGGCAACCTCATCATAAATTTTATCGATGGCTTCGGCAGTCCAACGGATCGCTCGCAAGGTACCGCTCAGATCATCTTCCAAAGAAAAGCTTATCGGCTTGCCCATATCAAGCGTTTCGAGCAGCGCAATTTCATCGGCTGCTTCCTCAATCAGATCAGCGAATGTCAGAAGAACGGCTTTTCTCTTTGCAGGAGCCAGATCAGACCACGCTCCAGATTCAAATGCCGCTCGTGCACCAGCTACCGCAAGATCAACATCTGCCTTTTTACAAGAAGCAACCTTTACTAATACGCTGCGATCAATCGGGCTGATACACTCGAACTCATCACCATCTTTCGCTGCGCAATATTCACCATTGATGAATGCCCGACCCTCAATCGAAACCGACTTCGCCAGACCTTCCCAGTACGCCAAATCTTTAACCGTGTGCACTATATTCCCCGAATATGTTCTATAACTGAAAGACAGAAGATACGTCTGAAGCGACATAATTTCAATATTTTGAACAATCTTTCACGTTTTTTGTTTTGCGAAACTGCGCAATACATCTCAGGAAATACTGGCTCAAAGCACTAAAAACTAAAGGATTTAACGGTTTTTTATGTAGCTTAACATTCTAACACTTGATGTTTTATTTATTTTACATACACTACGCAAGCATTGTTCAATAAATTAAACACCCTGTTCTTGAGGTCACTATGTCCACTCATAACTCGAATCTTGATGCTTTTTGGATGCCTTTCACCGCGAATCGCCAGTACAAGGCTGCGCCTCGCATGATCGTAAGCGCTGAAGGAATGCACTACACAACAGAAGATGGCCGTAAAATTCTTGACGGCACAGCAGGTCTTTGGTGCACGAATGCTGGCCATGCCCGTACAGACATTACCGAAGCTGTTAGCAAGCAAATTCAAGAATTGGATTTTGCCCCTACATTCCAGATGGGCCACCCTCTGCCGTTTGAGTTAGCTCGAAAACTGATTAAGCACACCCCGGACGGTCTGGATCACGTTTTCTTCACAAACTCCGGATCAGAGTCTGCAGACACAGCACTAAAAATTGCTCTTGCCTATCACCGTGCCAAAGGTAACGCTCACAAGACACGTCTTGTAGGTCGAGAAAAAGGTTACCACGGCACCAACTTTGGTGGTATTTCTGTAGGTGGCCTAGGTAATAACCGTAAGGCTTTCGGCAGTTTGCTTACTGGTGTCGATCACCTGAAACATGCCTGGGTTGCCGGTAGCGAGTTTACTAAAGGTCAACCTGAACATGGCGAGGAGCTTGCAGACGAGTTGATCAGCATGATCGCTCTTCACGGTGACACAATCGCTGCGGTTATTGTTGAGCCGGTTGTTGGCAGTGGCGGCGTATGGATGCCACCAAAAGGTTATCTGGAACGTCTACGCAAGATCACCAAAGACAACGACATTATCCTGATCTTTGATGAGGTAATAACAGGATATGGCCGAATTGGTAAAGCATTTGCTGCAGAACGCTTTGGTGTAACACCAGATATCATTACGTCAGCAAAAGGTTTAACTAACGGTGCGATCCCAATGGGTGCAGTATTCGTATCTAACGAAATTCATGACGCATTTATGCACGGTCCTGAAGAAGTTATTGAATTGTTCCACGGATATACCTATTCCGGCCACCCCGTTGCAGCAGCTGCAGCGATCGCTACACTTGAAATTTACGAGCGCGAGAACCTGTTCGAGAAAGCTTTAACACTCGAATCATATTGGCAGGAAGCGCTTCACAGCCTTAAAGAGTTCGATGTAGTCAAAGACATCCGTAACCTTGGGCTTGTTGGTGCTGTTGAGTTTAATTCTAGCGCCAAAATGGGCGAACGTGGCTATAAGGTCTTCCATGACTGCTTCTGGAAGCATAATGCCCTGGTTCGTTGCACAGGCGACATTATTGCAATGTCTCCACCGTTGATTATCTCTGAGGATCAGATCGACGAACTAATGAACGCAATGCGCTCAGCAATCAAGTCGCTCTACTAAGGGCGTCCTAAACTAGAATTTCTGAAAAAATTAGGTTTACCATGACTAACATTAATCATTACGTAAATGGCCAGGAAACAGGCGCTAGCGCTCGATCTCAAGCAGTATTTAACCCTGCTACGGGCGAGCAGATTGCAAACGTTTCTCTTGCATCAGCGGCAGAAGTTGAGAGCGCAATTGAGGTTGCACAGACTGCTTTTACAACTTGGTCGCAAACAACGCCACTCAGCCGTGCGCGCATCCTGTTCAAGTTCAAGGCGATTATTGAAGAGCGTCGCGATGAGCTTGCAGCAGTAATTACAGCTCAGCACGGCAAAGTTTACGAAGATGCGCTTGGCGAAATTACTCGCGGCCTTGAAGTTGTTGAGTTCGCTTGCGGTATCCCATCAGCTCTTAAAGGTGAATTTACTGAGCAAGTAGGCACAGGTATTGACGCGTGGAGCACAAGCCAACCTTTAGGTGTCATTGCAGGTATTACTCCTTTTAACTTCCCTGCAATGGTTCCGATGTGGATGTGGCCTGTTGCAATCGCGTGTGGCAACACCGTTATCATGAAGCCTTCTGAAAAGAATCCTACTGCCAGCATGCTTATGGCTGAATGGATGAAAGAAGCAGGTCTTCCTGATGGAGTATTGAATATCGTCAATGGCGACAAAGAAGCGGTTGATGTGCTTTTGCGCCATGAAAAAATCCAGGCGGTAAGCTTCGTCGGTTCAACGCCAATTGCTGAGTACATCTACTCAACGGCTTCTGCGCATGGTAAACGCGTTCAAGCTCTAGGTGGCGCGAAGAACCACATGATCGTAATGCCTGACGCAGACATTGACGGTGCAGTAAATGCACTTATGGGTGCGGCCTACGGTTCTGCGGGCGAACGCTGCATGGCGATTTCTGTTGCTCTGGCTGTTGGTGACATTGCTGACGAGTTGGTTGCTAAATTGGCCGAGAAGACGAAAGCACTCAAGATCGGTGACGGCACCAACAAAGGTCTCGATATGGGTCCTCTCATAAGCAAAGAACACCTTGAGAAAGTGAAAGGTTATGTCGCTAAAGGTGTTGAAGAAGGCGCAACGCTGGTCGTTGATGGTCGTGAAGCACAGATCGACGCTAACGAAAATGGTTACTTCCTCGGTGGATGCTTGTTCGACAACGTTACAACAGACATGGTGATTTACCAGGAAGAGATTTTCGGCCCGGTTCTTTGTGTTGTCCGTGTTCCTGATTACACCACGGCAGTGCAAATGATCAATGACCACGAGTACGGTAACGGCACGTCAATTTACACAAGAAGCGGCGGTATCGCTCGCAAGTTCACGCATGATGTTCAGGTTGGCATGGTTGGAGTGAACGTTCCAATTCCTGTGCCAATGGCATTCCACTCCTTTGGTGGTTGGAAACGTTCGCTATTTGGTGCGAATCACATGCACGGACCAGAAGGTGTTAGATTCTACACCAAGCGTAAAGCTGTTACTGCACGTTGGCCAGAAGGCGATCTCGGCGCTGAGTTCGTCATGCCAACAATGAAATAAGTTAGTCAGTCAAAGCCCAGTTTTACTGGGCTTTATTTATTTGGAGTTTTATGAGCGTTTCAAACATACAATTTGTCGACGAGAACGTCAGCAAAGAAAGCTATTTACCAGCAGAAGAAAAAATCATTCACGGCGAGCCAAAGCAGAATCTTTGGAATAACTACTCTAGCCAGGATAATAAGTTTCATGTGGGAATTTGGGATTCTGAAGCAGGTCGCTGGACTGTAAGCTATTCTGAACACGAATTTTGTCACATACTCGAGGGCAGCTCCGTGATCATCGACAAAGATGGTAGCGAGCTAAAAGTCAGTAAAGGCGATCAGTTTGTTGTTCCCGCCGGTTTCGAAGGCGAATGGCAAGTAGACGATTACTGCAAAAAGATTTACGTCATTTACGAGGCATAAACAATATGCGAACCGAACACACCGGATCCTATTACGCGGCGTCGCGCAAGGATAAAACAGACCGCCCTAGCCTAAGCGAGCATCTTGATGTTGATGTTTGCGTTATTGGTGCAGGCTTCTCTGGTATTTCAAGTGCTCTTCATCTTGCTGAAAATGGTTTTAAAGTAGCCGTTCTTGAAGCAGCACGCATTGGCTATGGCGCTAGTGGTCGCAATGGTGGACAACTTGTAAACAGTTACTCCCGCGATATTGACGTTATCGAAAGACGGTATGGCAAGACAACTGCTCAAGCGCTAGGAAGTATGGCATTCGAAGGTGGTGACATTATTCGTGGCCGTATTGAAAAGTACAATATTGATTGTGACTATAAGCCGGGTGGAATTTTTGCAGCGTTCAACAAGACGCAAATGGGCCATCTTCAAAGCCAGAAGAAGCTCTGGGAAAGCCTTGGTCACACTCAGCTCGAGATTTTGGACAGCAAGTCAATTCGTGAGCAGATAGGTACTGACGCCTATGTCGGTGGCATGCTCGATATGACGGGCGCGCACATTCATCCCCTCAATCTTTTGCTTGGTGAAGTACAGGCACTCGAGTCACTCGGCGGAAGGGTCTTTGAGGACTCCAAGGTCATTGATGTCGTTCGCTCTGAGCGTCCGGTAATCAAGACAGAGAATGGATCAATTACGGCTGATTATCTGGTTGTTTGCGGTAACGCATATCTTGGCGGTTTGTTCCCCGAACTGGCATCAAAAACAATGCCTTGCGGAACACAGATTGTGTGTACTGAAGTATTACCTGAAGAGTTGCGTAAGGAGCTGATTCCTAACGACTACTGTGTAGAGGACTGCAACTATAAACTTGATTACTATCGTCTAACCGGCGATGGCCGTTTGTTGTTTGGTGGTGGTGTAACTTATGGTGGTGGTGATCCGGCATCTATTGAGCGCTTTTTGAGACCGCATATCGAACGCGTATTCCCTAAATTGGCAGGCGTGAAGCTTGATTACACTTGGGGTGGTGACTTCTTGTTGACGATGAGTCGTTTACCTCAATTCGGTCGTATCAACAGCTCGATTTATTATGCTCAGGGTTATAGTGGTCACGGCGTCACAACAACACACCTTGCCGGCAAGTTGATTGGTGAAGTTGTCAAAGGTCAGGCTGAACGTTTTGATGCGTTTGCGTCTCTTCGTCATTATCCTTTCCCTGGTGGCCAGATGTTCCGCGTACCTTATACTGCGATCGGAGCATTTTATTACGGTCTGCGAGATAAGCTGGGAATCTAGCTTATCTTTTCATTACAAAAAAGCCGATGCTGAAGCATCGGCTTTTTTGTATCTCGTCGAAGAGAAGTTAAACGTTAGGAAGTATGAGTTCATATTCCATAGGCGTAATTTGCTGTTCAAACAAATAAACGTTTTTCCATTTCACTTCCTGATACACCTCAACAAAGCGTTCACCGTACCATTTCTTCACACGCTCATCTTCAGCCATTGCTCGAAGAGAATCACGCTGATTATCCGGTACACGCTCAGCATCGGTTTCATAGCCATTGCCGACCGTACGCTCTGGCGGAGTCATTTCGCTTTCAATGCCTTCCAATACGCCTGCGATCATTGCGATGGTTGCAAGGTAAGGGTTTGCATCAGCACCAGGCATGCGATTTTCGATCCGACGGGAGCTCGCACCACCAGCAGGGATTCGCATCGCGACCGAACGATTGTCCACACCCCAGGTTAGTTGCGTCGGAGCAAACGAGTCAGGAGCAAGACGGCGATAACTATTAATCGTCGGACAATACAAAGCCTGAACACCGAAGGCCATATCAAGTAAGCCGGCAATGGCATTACCAAGTAGTTTATTTTCGGTAGGCTCACCTTCACCAAAAACGTTCTCACCTTTTTCATTTAACAAACTCAGGTGGATATGCAAACCACTACCCGCTTCGTCAATGTAAGGCTTCGCCATGAAAGTTGCTTCAATCCCATGCTTTGTTGCAACGGCAGAGATCACCCGCTTCAAAAGAAGCGCATCATCTACTGCTTTCATGATGTCTTGCGTGTAATCAAGGTTCACTTCGAACTGACCAGGAGCATATTCCGCAACGACCGCATCCGCAGGAATATTCTGTGAACGAGACATTTCGATAACGTCACGAATAAAGAAATCATAGTCATCCAGATCCTGCATCGAGTAGACCTGGGTTGAAGTGAGTCGTTGGCCTGAAATCGGAGAAATCGGCGCTTGTAGGCTACCATCCTCTTTTCTCTCTTTGTCGACCAAGTAAAACTCCAGCTCAAGCGCAACACCTGCTTTAAAGCCAAGACTGTGCAACCTGTCGACGGCTTTTTGAAGGATGTGGCGCGGAAATATTTCAAGCGGCGTCCCATCTACTTCATACATATCACAAAGAGCTTGTGCACGATCACCATTCTCGTGCCATGGACAAAGCTGTAAGGTCCCTGGAATCGGCTTACAGATTCGATCAGAATCGCCCGTTTCGATGCCAAGACCCGTTTCATCTACTGTTGTGCCAGTCGCATCCAATGCCAGTACCGATTGCGGCAAACAAAAGCCCGACTCATAGACCTTTTTAAGCAAGGAACGCTCAACACGTTTGCCTCGCAACACCCCATCCAGATCTGCAACGAGTAACTCTATCGTCTCAACTTGCGGATTTGCTGCCAGGAATTGTTCAACTTCTTTAAAAGCTTCACTCATTTGCTATCCTATCTAAACTCAAATTGCGGTATACACAGCAATATTTTTGTAGGTAATTATCGAACGAAGTATAAAATATATTGAACAATACTCCAATGCGCCACTGGGAATTTTGTTCAATATATTTTAAACTTGTGTAGCATAAGTCAAACATTTACAAACTTGTTATTGAGTAAATGTATTAACTGGCCTAAGTATAGCTATGCAAATTAAGCACAATATAGTCAAAAGAGCTAAATCATGAAAAACATCCAAAATTGGTTGAAAGAACGTCAGGTAACTGAAGTCGAGTGTATTACCTCCGACCATACCGGGATCGCTCGTGGCAAAATCATGCCTACCGAGAAATTTATCGCTGAAAAAGGTATACGCCTACCGGAATCCGTTCTGTTGCAAACAGCAACAGGCGACTACCCGGATGACGAGCTTTTCTACCGTCTCCTCGATGATTGCGATATCGACATGATCCTTAAACCGGACGAGGCAGCGATGTTTATGGTTCCTTGGGCTGCGGAACCTTCTGCCCAGATCATTCATGATTGCTACGATAAAATGGGCAACGAAGTTGGTCTTTCTGCGCGTACAGTGCTGAAGAAGGTTCTTGCCCTTTATGAAGAAAAGGGCTGGGAGCCAATCGTTGCACCCGAGGTCGAATTTTACCTCACACAACGCTGTACTGATCCTGACTTACCACTAAACCCCCCAGTAGGTCGTTCCGGTTTGCCGGAAAGTGGTCGCCAGTCCTTCAGTATCGATGCGGCCAATGAATTCGATCCAATCATTGAAGATATCTATGATTGGTGTGAAGAGATGAACCTTGACATCGATACACTGATTCATGAGGAAGGGCCGGCTCAGCTGGAATTCAACTTCCGTCATGGTAATGCTTTAAAGCTTGCGGATCAGGTATTTGTATTCAAGAGAACTGTTCGTGAAGCAGCGCTCAAGCACAAGATCGGTGCTACGTTCATGGCGAAACCTATCGCTAACGAGCCAGGCAGTGCGATGCACATTCACTGCTCCGTCATCGATAAAAAGGGCAAGAACATATTCTCTGACGAAGATGGTAGTGCGTCGTCCCTTTTCCACAGCTTCGTAGCGGGACTGCAGACATATATTCCCAAGTCCATGCCGATTTTCGCGCCTAACGTAAATAGTTACCGGCGCTATCTTCCTGGTGCAGACGGTAACGCGCCAGTGAATCTTGAGTGGGGTGTAGAGAACCGTACTGTTGGTCTTCGTGTTCCCGAATCTTCTCCTCAAGCTCGACGTATTGAAAACCGTTTGCCGGGAGCAGACACCAACCCCTATTTGGCATTAGCTGCGAATTTGGCGTGTGGATACTTGGGTATGGTAAATGCTCTCAAACCACGCAAGCCGGTAAATGGTCGTCACGGTGAAGAAGCGGGTAACGAAATACCGTTTAACCTGGAAACTGCTTGTGATGAGATGCAAGAGTGTGAGGAAATCCGCGAAATTTTGGGCGCCGATTTCGTTGATGGCTATATTGGAACACGTCGTGCGGAGTATGAAGGCTTCAAGCGTGTCATAAGCTCTTGGGAACGTGAGTTCCTGCTCTCCACCGTTTAAGTTAATCAAATATCGAGAAATTGTAAGAGAAGCGAACAAATGGCCGATTTTGACCAATACAGTAATGGCGACCTAGCGTTTACCCGCAGAGGTCCATATGGAACGCAAGTAGAGCCTATGTACTCCGGTGCAACAAGTTTTTTGCGCCGTAATTACTCTAAGAACCTGGAGGGCGTAGACGTTGCAGTTGTTGGCATACCCTACGATCTTGCAACGTCAAATCGGCCTGGTGCCCGTCTAGGTCCTCGCTCTGTTCGCGCTGCTTCAACCAATCTGGCTTGGGCTTCGCCTTGGCCGTGGACCTTTGATCCCTTTAAAAGACTTCACGTCATTGACTATGGGGACTGTGTCTTCGACCCTGGCTATCCTGATAAGGTTCCGGACGAGATAGAAGCATGCTTTGACAGAATTTGTGATGCAGGAGTCACCCCGCTTTCGATTGGCGGTGATCACTTCGTTACTTATCCTGTGATAAAGGCTTTAACCAAGAAGCACGGTCCTCTCTCGCTTATTCATTTCGATGCACATAGCGATACCTGGACTGATGAGGACGGACGAATTGACCATGGCACGATGTTCTATCATGCAGCTAAAAAAGGTTACGTCGACCCTGAAAGATCTGTGCAACTTGGCATGCGCACGGTCAACAAGGATACACACGGATATTTGGTGCTGGATGCAGACTGGCTAAATAGTCGGGGCATTGAGGCGGCGATTGAACAGGTTCGATCCAGAGTTGGTGATAATCCTTGTTATATCACCTTCGATGTTGATTTTCTTGATCCTAGTTGTGCTCCCGGTACTGGTACCCCAGTGTGTGGAGGTTTCAATACCTACCAGGCGATACAATTAATCAAGGGTCTGGCTGGTCTTAATATTGTCGGCTGCGATGTTGTTGAAGTCGCACCTCCGTTTGACCATGCCGAGATGACAGCCCTGGCTGGCGCGACAATCGCAACTAATATGTTGTGTCTGCTTGCGCACGATAAGCCGGAGAAAGCCTGAAATTAATTTCGACGCAACTTCAGGTTTGTTGTGTCTTTTACTTGTTCCATCACTACCAGAGTTGTTGATTCCTGCACGCCTGGTAGTGATAGCAAGGTATCTCCTAAAAACTTTCTGTAGTGATCCATATTTGAAACGCGCGCCTTGATGAGATAATCAAAGTTGCCAGAGATCAGAAAACATTCTTGAACTTCTTCGATTGCAACCGCTGCTTCCTTAAATTCTTCAAAGCTATCGTGCGACATTCTCGCCAACCTGATTTGCACGAAAACGATTAAGTTGCTTTGCAAATATTCAGGGTCAAGGAGCGCTGTATAGCCCTTTATAATCCCCTCTTTTTCCAAACGCTTTACACGCTCCATACACGGACTTGTGGTTAGCCCTACCCTGCGCGCAAGTTCTGCATAACTGATTCGGCCATTCTTCTGGAGCTCGTCAAGAATTCGAAAATCGATTTTGCTTAAAGTCTTACGCTCAGACATTTTATAACTCTCATATATATCAACATATCTTGCTGAATTATATTTTATTTGCAGTAAATTATCCTGATCTAGACTCGAAATACATTTAAAATAAATAAAATATCCTGGGAATTCTCTTCTATTATTGCTCCGTTGAAACAACGTTTTCGGAGAAAAACACAATGCTTATCGGCGTCCCTAAAGAAATCAAAAATCATGAATATCGTGTAGGTCTAACTCCCGCTGGAGTTCGCGAGCTTACAGAGCATGGCCATCAGGTCATGATTCAAGCAAGCGCTGGCGCAGGAATCGGTATTAGCGATCAACTTTATGTTGATGCGGGCGCGGAAATCGTTGCCGATGCACCAGAGATCTTTGAACGTGCAGAAATGATTATCAAGGTTAAAGAGCCACAGCCAAACGAGTGTAAGATGTTGAAAGAAGGTCAACTGTTGTTCACCTATCTTCACCTTGCTCCAGACCCAACACAAACTGAGCTGCTTGTTGCGTCTGGCGTTACTGCTGTTGCATATGAAACGATTACCGATAGCAGAGGTGGTCTACCTTTGCTAGCTCCAATGAGTGAAGTTGCTGGCCGAATGGCGATCCAGGCAGGCGCCCACTCTCTTGAGAAGGCTCAGGGCGGTAACGGCATGCTACTTGGCGGCGTACCAGGCGTAGCGCCTGCGAAAGTTACCGTTATCGGTGGTGGTGTTGTTGGTTTGAATGCTGCGCGGATGGCTGCGGGCCTTGGTGCAGACGTTACTATTCTTGATCGTAGCCTTGATCGTCTCAAGCAAATTGACGATATGTTCGGCCCGACCATTAAGACCTTGTACAGCACTTCAGAAGCGATTCACTCTGAAGTAACTTCTGCGGATCTGGTTGTTGGTGCAGTTTTGATTCCAGGCGCGGCGGCACCAAAATTGGTGACAAAAGAAATGCTTTCGGAAATGAAAGACGGAGCAGTATTGGTAGACGTAGCAATCGACCAAGGTGGTTGCTTTGAAACTTCTCGAGCGACTACTCACGCTGAACCGACCTATGAAGTTGACGGCGTTGTACATTACTGTGTAGCGAACATGCCTGGCGGTGTCGCACGTACCTCTACGTTCGCGTTAACAAACGCTACCCTGCCTTATGCGATCAAACTGGCTAATCAGGGTTTGGATGCTCTCAAGAATGACAAGCACCTGCTCGAAGGCCTCAATGTCCACAAAGGTCAGGTTACTAACAAGCCTGTTTGCGATGCCTTGGGTTATGAGTTCGTTGATCCAGCTCAAGCAATCGCTTAATCGACTCTAAGTTGATAAGTAGAAACGGCCCCTAGGGCCGTTTTTGCTTTCTAGCGTTTGCTATGTGCCTTATAATGAACCTAGACGTTTAATATTTTTTACATGAGTATTTGCCATGGCTGAACAACGATGCGCCGCCTATTACACTGCAACCCTTAACAAAGAAAGTGATTACCCTAGACTTGAGGGTGAGATCAGTACCGATGTGGCTATTATTGGCGGGGGCTTTACCGGTATCAATACAGCAATAGAACTTGCTGAAAGAGGCTATTCTGTTGTCGTTCTCGAAGCGAACAAAGTCGCCTGGGGCGCAACCGGTCGTAACGGTGGTCAAGTAACGGGAAGCTTGTCAGGCGACACTGCAATGGTTAAGCATATGGGCAAGACCATCGGCAAGGAAGCGGAGGACTTTGTTTGGAATCTCCGCTGGCGTGGGCATGATATTATCAAAAATCGTATTGCAAAGTACGGTATAGAGTGTGACCTTAAGTTTGGTCACTTGCATACTGCCTACAAGCCAAGTCACATGCCGGAGTTAGAAGCAAGCTATAACGAAGCAGTGCGTCGTGGTATGGGCGACGATGTGACCTTGTTGAAACGAGAAGATATTCCGAACTATCTTGATACTGATATCTATCACGGCGCTATCTACAACCGCAAAAACATGCATCTTCATTCGGCAAATCTATGTCTTGGTGAAGCGGAAGCCGCTACCTCACTTGGCGTTAAGATCTTCGAAGACTCAAAAGTAATTGAAATTGAGCACGGTGCCAACCCCGTTGTACTTACTGAACATGGCAAGGTTCGAGCCAAAAAAGTAATGTTGGCGGGTAATGCATACCACAAGTTGGAGCGTTCCAAACTTAGCGGGAAAATCTTCCCTTGTGCCGGAGGACTCGTAGCAACAGCACCTTTAGGTGATGAGTTGGCAAATGCGATTAACCCAAAAGATCTTGCTGTTTATGATTGTCGTTTTGTTCTCGATTATTATCGGATGACTGCAGACAAGCGTCTACTCTTCGGAGGCGGTGCTAATTATAGTGGTAAGCCTACTCGCGATATTGAGGGCGAGTTGAGACCTGCTATCGAGCGTACTTTCCCTAAACTCAAAGGCGTTAAAATAGACTTTCAGTGGAGCGGGATGATGGGTATTGTCATCAACCGGATACCACAGTTGGGTCAGCTATCCGAGAACGTATTTTACGCGCAGGGCTATTCAGGACATGGTATAGCCAGTTCGCATATTATCAGTGAAATCATGGCCGAAGCGTTGGACGGCGAACTAAGAGAGTTCAACGTATTTGCAAACTGCCCGCACGTTCGAATTCCTGGTGCAGAATGGTTGGGCAATCAGTTCCTTGCTATAGGTATGTGGTACTACGTAATGCTTGAAAAACTTCGTTAAGCAAAGCACTAGGTACAAAAAAACCGGCTCGAAAGCCGGTTTTTTTGTACCTATATAAATTACTTACCGCTTTTCAATGCAGTCCACATACGTGAGCCAGCACGGTCAAACTTTGGACCGTAAACAGGGAAAGTAAACAAGTTCTTCTCTACGTCCGGAGTCGGGTAGATAGCAGGATCCGAGGTAATCTCCTCATCGATCATTTCTTTTGACGAAGGAATCGCATTCGGATACCAAACGTAGTTAGAAACGCCCGCGATAACGTCTTTACGCATCAAGAAATCAAGAAACGCGTGAGCATTGTCTGAGTTTGATGCATCTTTTGGAATCGCCAACATATCAAACCAAAGGCCTGCACCTTCTTTAGGGATGATGTACGCAACTTCAACACCGTTCTCCGCTTCTGCTGCACGGTCAACCGCTTGAAGGATATCGCCAGACCAACCAACAGATACACAAACGTCACCATTAGCCAAGTCATTAATGTACTGTGAAGAATGGAAGTACTTGATATGTGGACGAACGCCGTTCAACAGATCTTTGACTTTTCCATCAAGTAGCTTGGTATCGGTTGATTTCGGATCTTCACCAAGATAGTTCAATGCAGTCGGTACGAGTTCGTCCCAGGCATCTAGCATGGTGATACCACAGTCAGCCAATTTTGCTGCGATCTCTGGTTTGAATACCAGATCCCAAGTATCAGTTGGCATATCTTCGCCTAAACGCTCTGCTACTTTACCTACGTTGATACCAATACCTGTTGTACCCCAAAGGTACGGAACGGCGTGTGCGTTGTCAGGGTCAAGTGTGGCTAGTTTTGCCATCATTGCCGGATCAAGGTTCTTGTGATTAGGCAACTTCGACTTATCCAATTCCAGGAATACGCCAGCTTGAATTTGACGTGCCAAGAATGTTGAAGATGGAACAACAACATCATAACCGGTTTTTCCGGAAAGCAATTTAGCTTCCAGTACGTCATTACTATCAAACACGTCATAGGTCACTTTGATGCCGGTTTCAGCTTCAAAGTTTGCCAATGTATCCTCTGCAATGTAGTCAGACCAGTTGTAAACATTAAGCGTCTTTTCAGCAAGAGCACCTGCCGAAGCCATCGCACATGTACTGGCGAGAACCAGTGTTTTTATCGTTTTCATACTTTCTCCTCGATTACACCATTATAGGTTTCTTTTATTGCGCGGCAGCGTGTCACTGCCGCGCATGTAGTCCTTTAAGCCTTATTTTTTATTAAATTTAAGTCTCTAATCGCCCTGCTAACCCTGAGCTGAGCGAATCTCCTTTTGTCGTTGCAATTCATTACGTCGCATGATCCACCATGCGACAAACGCCGCGATCGATACTGCCAATACTAGCAGTGTAGCTAATGCGTTAATTTTTGGGCTAACCCCAAGTCTTACACTTGAGAATACAACCATTGGAAGCGTAGTTGAACCAGGCCCGGAAACAAAACTCGCAATTACCAGATCATCAAGCGACAAGGTGAACGCCAATAACCAACCTGCCAAAAGCGCCGGCGCGACGATCGGCAAAGTTATGTAGATGAAAACCTGCAGTTTGTTCGCCCCCAAATCCATTGCTGCTTCTTCAAGCCTCTGATCCAGTTCTCTTAAGCGAGCAGATACAACTACTGCCACATAGGCCATGTTGAATGTCGTATGAGCAATCCAAATGGTAATCGCACCTCGTTCCGAGGGCCAGCCAACCAGTTGAGAGAGAGTAACAAACAGCAACAGTAAAGACAGACCTGTGATGACCTCTGGCATAACCAACGGAGCCGTAATCATCCCTGTAAACAGAGTCTTACCCTTGAAAGCACCAGAGCGAACCAAGGCAATTGCCGCCAATGTTCCCAGTGCGACTGCCGCACTTGCACTCAAGAATGCGATTTTCAAACTCATCCAGACCGCACTCATCATCTGGTCATCCTGGAACAATTCACCGTACCATTTGGTCGAGAACCCCGCCCAAACGGTTACCAGTCGTGACTCGTTAAATGAGTAAATAATCAATATAAAAATCGGTAGATACAGGAATAAAAAGCCACCGATCAAAATAGCCCAAGAGAGCCAACTCGTTTTGTTATTGCTCACTGGCTTTCTCCTCAAAATCTTTTGCCTGATAACGCTGGAAGATCGTAATCGGAATGATCAACAGCACAAGCATAACAACCGCTACTGCTGCTGCTCCTGGCCAGTTACGGGCATTAAAGAATTCAGCCCACAATAGCTTACCAATCATCAGGGTATCCGGACCGCCAAGTAGCTCAGGAATTACAAACTCACCAACGGATGGGATAAATACCAACATCGAACCGGCAATAATCCCGGAAACGGAAAGCGGCAAGGTAATCTTGAAGAATGAGCCAACAGGAGTCGCACCCAAGTCTGCAGCCGCTTCTAACAAACGGTTATCATGCTTCACCAAGTTCGTGTAAATAGGCAAAACCATGAATGGCAGATAGGCATAAACGATACCGATATATACCGCTGTAGGCGTATGCAGGATTGCTAGAGGTTCATCAATAAGCCCTATTCCCATCAAGGCATTATTAATTAGTCCATTGGTCTTAAGGATGCCTATCCACGCATAAATACGAATAAGGAAAGACGTCCAGGATGGCATGATGACCAGCATTAAGGCTAAATTTCTCGAATGTGGCGGCAATTTCGCGATTGCATAAGCAATCGGATAACCGATCAAAAAACATAGCAACGTAGAAATAAATGCAATTTTTACCGAGCTGATATAACCACTTAAATAAAGATCATATTCATATAGATCAATGTAGTTAAATAAATTGAGACTAATAGTGTACATATCGTCAACAAAACTTGTTAACGGGGTGTACGGAGGCTGTGCAATTTGTGATTGACTGAAAGAGATCTGCAGAACAATCAAAAACGGCACTAAAAAGAACAGCATCAGCCAAGAGTAAGGGAGGAAAACTACCGCTTTCTGCCCCAGTTTCTTAACTGGTTTCATTAATGCGCTAGTCAAGTTACTCATGATGTTAGCACCACCCCACTCGTTTCGTCCCAACTGACGTAAACCTGATCTTTCCAAGTGAGTCTCGGCTCGTCTCCCCAACGGTAACTATTTGCCATTGAAACAAGAACGATTTTTCCGCCACCGATATCTACGTGATAGATTGAGTGGCTGCCCAAATAAGCGATGTCTCTGATCTCTCCTTGAGCATAGTTATGAGGCTGATCAGGTTTCTTTCGGGAGATGTCTACTTTCTCCGGACGCAAGGCAAATGCCATATCCATCCCAATATTCCCAACCACACCGTGCGCGGCTCTTATAGGCACGCTCAACTCTGGGCATGTCAGCTCTGCATGATCCGGTTCATCTTTAGACATCTTGCCTTCAAAGATATTTACTGAACCGATAAATTCTGCTGTCATTCGGCTGTTCGGATTTTCGTAAACGTCAAAAGGTGCTCCCACTTGACGAATAACACCCTGATCCATAATTCCAACGCGCGATGCCATTGTCATCGCTTCTTCCTGATCGTGGGTTACCATCACGCAGGTTACGTTTACCGATTCCAAGATATCTACAATTTCGAGCTGCATCTGGGTACGTAGCTTTTTGTCCAACGCGCCCATTGGCTCATCGAGTAACAATAATTTTGGCTCTTTTGCCAAACTACGCGCCAAAGCAACACGTTGTTGCTGACCACCTGACAATTGGTGAGGTTTTCGCTTCGCGTATTCACTCATTCGTACCAGGCTCAATACTTCTGCTACCTTCGCTTGAATGGCAGGCTTACTCAATTTGTCATGTTTCAGGCCAAATGCGATGTTCTGCTCAACCGTCATATGCGGAAACAAAGCATAGGACTGGAACATCATATTGATAGGACGTTGGTATGGAGGAATCTTTGCCATTGATTGGCAATCAAGCAAAATCTCGCCGCTGGTCAAATTTTCGAA